>JBARPA010000465.1:0-1625 GCA_049642665.1 Candidatus Zixiibacteriota bacterium | reverse complement strand
CTGTCTCCATCTTAAAGAACAACGGGAATGGAACTTTCCAACCTAAAGTAGACTATGCTGCAGAAGATGGTGCTCACTCTGTTTTTTGTGCGGATCTGGACGGGGATTCAGATTTAGACTTAGCCGTGGCAAATGCTGGTGACATAATGTTGTATGGCGAGACTGTCTCCATCTTTTTGAACAACGGTAATGGTACTTTCCAGCCCAAAGTTGACTACCGCACAGGATATGAGCCTTCCTCTGTTTTTTGTGCGGATCTGGATGGGGATTCAGATTTAGACTTAGCCGTGGCAAATTCAATGACCGACAATGTCTCCATCTTGAAGAACAACGGTAATGGAACTTTCCAGCCCAGAGTTGACTATGCTGCAGGAAATGGTGCTCACTCAGTTTTTTGTGCGGATCTGGACGGGGATTCAGATTTTGACCTGGCCGTGGCAAATCTGTATGCCAACAATGTCTCCATCTTGGAGAACAACGGTAATGGAACTTTCCAGCCCAAAGTTGATTATGCTGCAGCAAATGCTCCTAACTTTGTTTTCTGTGCGAATCTGGATGGGGATTCAGATTTTGACCTGGCGGTGACAAATGAGTTAGGGGACAATGTCTCCATCTTAAAGAATATAACCGTTGTTTGTGGAGATGTTGATGGCGACGGAGTGGCAGGTATTACGGATGTAGTCTACTTGATAAATTATGTTTTGAAAAGTGGGCCAGCCCCCTGCGAGTAATAGGTTTTTAGTTGTCTGGCTTTTGGTAGTTAGATAAATCAGAGCGCGTAGGGGCGGACCTCTGTGTCCGCCCGTTTGGTTCGTAGTTGATTGGTTTTTGGTGGTTAGATAAGTCAGAGTGCGTAGTGGCGGAGTTTATCACCGCCCGAGAATGAGGAGTGCAACCCATATGGATTGCTATAGCAAAAACAAGTTTTTGCACTCCTTTTCAATAGAAAAAAACGTCCGGGATAAACCCGGCCGCTACGAAAATCAGTGGAATCCTGAAGGGTTCCGCTGTACGAAGAGGATAGACTCATAGCTCCGTCAAAAGCCTTGCCCCTTTTGGGCGGATTCTGCTGGTTTTTTGTTTTGTAACAGTTCACAGAGTTAAACCAAAACCTTTTACCCGGAGGTACTGATGTACCAGTTTAAAGAGTCTTTCTGGGGGATGATTCTGCTGATGGCAGGAGCGGCACTTTTCCTTTGCCCGCCGGCCTCAGCTCAAGGGAATCTGGATTTCTCCCTTTTCTCTTCGCCGCTGTTGAATCCTGATCCCATCCCCTTTGCTCCAGCGGTCAACTACGCTGCTGGAGACAGGCCCTATTCTGTTTTTTGTGCTGATCTGGATGGGGACTCAGATTTGGACATGGCAGTGACAAATGCCACAAGCGACAATGTCTCCATTCTGAGGAACAACGGCGATGGAACCTTCCAGCCGAAAGTTGATTATGCTACTGGTGATTGGCCCTATTCTGTTTTTTGTGCGGATCTGGATGGAGATTCGGATTTAGACCTGGCCGTGGCAAATTTCAGTGCCAACACTGTCTCCATCTTGAAGAGTAACGGGGATGGGACTTTCCAGACCAAAGTTGACTATGGTACAGGGTCTGACCCTACATCTGTTTTTTGTGC
>JBARPA010000464.1:0-5432 GCA_049642665.1 Candidatus Zixiibacteriota bacterium | reverse complement strand
CCAGAATCTCCTCCCTGGAATAAGGTGAATCCGGGGGGGGCTTTACCTCCGGAGCAGATAAATTTCCCTGGATGGAAAGCTCTACCTTTTCGGCATAGGTTTTGACAAATTCACTTCTTTCGGTAGGAGAATATCCAGTGGCTATATCAGCTGAGACTAAAAGATCCAGTTTAGCATCGATCTTTTCAAGATTATTGAAAACAAAAGACCCGCTCTCAATTTTAAAGGTGTTGCCGTAAAGGAAATACTTGCCCCTGATGGTCTCCAGATTTCCCAATAGGCTAAAAGCATTTCCAGATCTCGAGACACTCAGTTCACCCTTAAATTCCACGTTCATATCCTGATTAATGACCCAGCAATTATGATCTGCTGAAAGTTTTAAATCCAGCCATATAGGCACGTTCTCATTTTTCTCACCCTTTCCCATTGAGCTTAAAGCTCCAAATGGCTCTTGATACAAAAGCTGATGGAAAAACAAATCCCCGGAGATGGAAGAGGGATCAGTGCCCCTGAACTTCAGGTCAAAATCAGCAATGCCTGAAATATCAGTGAACCTGTACCTGAAGGGAACATTTGTGCCTTTAACTTGAAAATCGTAATCTACCTGATTTATCTTTTTGAAGGTGATCTCACCAGATCCGAATATCCTTCCTTTTTCCTCCTTTTTGGGGAAGAAGAGTCTCCAGATTCTTTTGAGAATATTTCCCCGGGTGATAGGTCTGTGGCTTACCTCCCCCTCCAGTTTGTTGAACTTCAGGTTCTGATCGGAGAGCACTAACTCCGCCTGGAGATTAGTTGCCGGGTTTTCCAGGGATGTTAGCTTTAAACTACCTGAATCGACCTTTAAATACCCATCAAATTGGGGTGAAAGCGGGGTGCCTGAGATGTCAATCTCCGTCTCAAAAGACCCTTTAACATATTCCATCCAGGGTAAAAATAATGGGAAAAGCTTTAACTCTTCTCCTTTACCCAAAATCGTTAGTTTCTGGGGTTGATCCAAAAGTTCGTTTTCAAATGAGGTTAAAGATAAACTTAAAGGGAAAAAGCCGGTTAAGGTATATCTTCCATCAGGACGGGAAAGCTCAGCTTTTCTGATGTCAAGTTTCCTGTTCCTATATGATAAATCGAAATCCAACTTACCCAGATCTACCTCTTTGAGCTTATAACCCTCAACTTCGCCTTTCAATTCTATCTCAGGTTGATCAAAATTACCTTTCAGGTCTAAACTGGCATTCAGGGTTCCTTCCATGTTACTTTGTGGTGCTGCTCGATCTATCCAGGGTGAGATATCTACCCGGGATAAATTAGCCATAAGATCGATGTTTTTATTGGTCTGGATCAATCCTGAAAGCTTTATCTTTCCCTCTCCCAGACTGAGATCTGCTGATTTAACATTTATTGAATCTTTTCCTGAATCCACTTCAATTTTCCCATCAGATTGAAATAAATTTCCATCAAAATCAAAAACCACTTGAGCTAATTCCAGTTTAGTAGGATATGTGGAATTATCTACAAGCCCTGAAAAACCTAAATCCATATCCTGGCTTTGTGCCCAGGCAGTATCTATTTTTACGATTTGGTTTTGCAGGCTTAACTTTACACCCGCTGAATCATACTCCATTCCCCAAAGATTCCCTTTGGCAAAATCCAGATCAAAAAAACCAGATTGTGACGTGGAGAAATTAAGGATCTGAAAATACCCTGAAAGACCTGAGGTATACCATTTGTATATCCAGAGCGAATCCGATTCAATCTCTCCCTTTATATTCAAGTCAGAAAGCGTACCGCCGAATTCCAGATGGGCTTTGCCCTTTCCTGAAAGCTCCTTTAGAAAAAACTGCCCCCTGAAATCATTCACATCGGCGAAATCAATTTCAGCTTTGATATCTACCCTTTGATCAAAGTGAATATCTCCCTCCATTAAGGCGTGGGTATTTTTATAGACGATTACAAAATCAGGATGAAAACGGATGTGTGATAAATCCAGGTCGAAATCCCCTTTTGCCTTAGAAAATGTGTATTTGTCTATTCGCCCATCCTCCAGGTCCACTTTTAATTTCATTGCGAAATCATCTGGAGAGAAACTCTTACCTTCTACATATAATGATCCGGTGAAATCGGTATGAAAATCAATGGGAACTATGTTGGGCAGATCCAGGTTCTCCACTGATGCTTCCAAATTATAAGTTTCGGGTTTGGTGCCAAAATCTATCTCCCCTGAACCCGAAAGTGGGGAGCCAAAAGCCATTCCTTCAACCTGAATAAAAGTAAGTTTTTTCTTTTGATAGCTAAATTTACCGTGTATATTTTCAAATTCTCTTTCAAAAAGTGCTCCGGTTAAATTAGCATAACCACCAAAGCTTTTAAGGTCACCTTTGAAATTGCCCTTAATATCAAATTTTCCTGAAAGACCAACGCCTATAATCCTTTTCATCTCATCCAGAGATAGGGGAGAGGTTTTTATGTCCAGAGAGAATCGGGGACTTATAAGGTTAGACACCGTTCCTGAGACCTCAAGCTGAGAACTGTCAGTTTTAAAACTGAGATTCTTAAGGTTGAGCTCATTGTTGACCCAATCTACTTTGCCCTTGATTCCTTCTACATTCACGTTTCTTTCAGGATAGGACAGCCCCGCAGTGGAAAATACAAGTTTCAGCCCCTGCTCATCTTTTAGAAAGGAAAGAGCCAGATTTATTTTCTCAATTCGTCTTTCCTCTTTTTCTGAGCTAAAGATAAAGGAGCCCTCTTCTATTTTCAGGGTGTCCATTCTGAAATAAGAAGGCTCGGAATCCACTTTTTTTATTGTATCTATTTTTACAGGAACAGGTAAAAGGTATTTATCCTTAATTTTTCTCATTTCTATTTCCGGTTGTACCAGGCTCACATATCTCAGGATTTTTTTGCCCTTCCACCAATCCATAAGGCTGTATCTTAAGGTTACTTCTTTTGATTTTATTAAAGGGTAAGGATTATCAGGCTGACTGTAATACAGGATAAAATCCTCGATTATCAACTCGTTGAAAAAAGAGCCTTTTATGTCCCCGATCTTAACCTGAATGGGATAGCTCTTCCCCAAGAAGTAGTTGGTCCAGTGATTGACCTGTCCCTCTAAGAGCGCAGTCTGGGTTAAAAGCAGATAGGTGCCGCACAGAAGGAGAATCACAAATAAAAAAAATGACAGAGGAATTTTAAATCTTTTCTTCATACCCACATCTAAGATATCCTACTACAAATTATACGATTATAGCAAAGATGTAACAAGGGGTCAAGCGAAAAATATCGATGCAGATACCCTGATGATAAAATTTGGGGAATTCATATTCCCTAAGTATTAAAAAGACTTGTCAATTTTGAATAAATAAAAATCGCCTTAGCTTTAACTAAGGCGATCTAAATATCCGAGCATTGAACTAGGTTAAGGTTTTTCTTTAGCCTTTTCCTGTATCTCTTTGGTTTTTTGGATTTCTTTGGAGAGTTTCTCCATCTCTATACTGATCTTTCTTATTTCATCTTTTAACTTTTTCATTTCATCCTGATAGGCTTTTTGAGTGTCTTTATAATCTTGCGTTTCGTAAAAGAAATCCAGTTCCGGAACGTCAGATATCTCCAAATCTACATCTGGAACTGCAGGGGGGAGGGCTCGTAATTTTTCAGCTAGCTTTCCATATAAGGGCTCGGCTCTGCCGATCGTAGCAATGATGGTTTCTGGTTTATTATTCCGAACTACTATTATATTAATATCTTCTTCGGGTTGGGTATCTGCGATGAGTATTCTTAAATGTTTCTCACTTCTTATTTTTTCTCCGGCATACTCAATAATGATGTCTCCACTCTTCAACCCTGCTTTATCAGCAGGTGTATTATCTACCACCTCCACTATCAGGACACCTTCTTCAGCATCCTCCGGATAGATTCCCAGATAGCCTTGCTGGATCGTTCCATGTTTGATTATCTTTACAGCCCTGGATTTAGCCTTATTGATGGGGATGGCTAAACTTATACCTGAGGTGGGTAAGTCTATTTCCCGGGGAGGGATAACGAGACTGCTTTTCTTACTAGCTTCGTTGAACAACCTTATAGCGTTGATATAGGATTGCTCTGTCAGCCTGGCTGAGACCAATCCCACTACAGAGCCATCAGTACTTAAAACCGGACCTCCGCTATTGCCCGGGCTGACATTAACGCTCATCTGGATGAATCCGTCCTCCCTGATTCCATTGACCACCCCAAAGGAGACCGCCGTTGGAAGGCCGTAGGAATTACCGACCACAGTCACCCAAGACCCGGGTTTGACATTGTCCGAATTACCAAATTTCGCCGGCTTGAGATTGCCAGCATCAACCTTCAAAACAGCTATATTGAATTGATCATCTGTGCCTATCAACTTTGCTTCTGATCTTTTACCATCGGGCATAACCACCTTGAACCGATTCATTCCCTGAACTACACTGGTTGTAGTAAGGATATATCCGTCCGGACTGTAAATCAGACCAGAACCAACAAAACTTGGAGCGAAATATAGAGTATCCTTCAGACTCTTGGGGAAATAAGAAAACACTCCAGGTGGAAACGTGCGGACTTCGCCCTCTATGGTAACTAAAGATGGTTTAGTGGATTCAACCAAAGAGATAATGCTTTTCTCCAGAGACTGTAAAACCCTTTCCTGGGCAAAGGCTGAGTTTACGATATGGGTGAGAAGGAAAGATAGAAGTATCACCAGAATTAAAGTCATTATCAATTTTAAATTCATTTAAACCTCCTTTAAAAACTGCTCTTTTCTTTTACTGTCCGGGTAGAGACCACGGGCATTACAAATTGATTTGAACTTCTTCTTCTTTGCATCTGGTTTGATGGGATGCTTTCCATTATAAATCGTGACATATCTGATTGACTCAATCTGTAATCTTCAATTCTTTTCAGCTGAGTTGTCCTCAGATTATCCATAACGAATCTGGTATCTCTTGTATATCCTTTTGTTTCAACAAAGTCCTGTTGATCTTCTTCTTGTGTTTCAGTTAAAACTGGTGTTTGAGAGATGGTTGGTTTGGATCCCTGAGGATTGAAGATATCCTGATAGAAAAGCGCCAGAAACACCACCACAATTCCCGTAGCCAAGCTGGCAAAAGCCCATCTCCACGAAAATGAGGGCTTCGGTCTTGCCAATCCCACTGCTTTGTTGGTAACAGAATTAGTCTGGATTCTGGCTAAAAGCTTTTTGTTGAAATCATGCGAGGGTTTTAATACCTCGGTCTTGCTAAAGATTTCTCTGAGTTTGCCAAGTTCCGCCATATCCATAGCGCATTTGGAGCATTCCTTGAGATGGGATTCTATCTCCTCTTTTGATTTTTGATCTATATCTTTATCAAGATAGCTCCAGAGGAATTGCCTGACTTTTCGACAATTCATAGTATTCCTCCATCTTTGGTTTAAGC
>JBARPA010000463.1:0-3755 GCA_049642665.1 Candidatus Zixiibacteriota bacterium | reverse complement strand
GTGAAATCCCCCGTTGGGAAGAAGACAACGATCCTGTCTGTAAAAACTGTGCTCCTTTCTATGCGACTTTCCATGGAGATGTTGTCTCTGGAACAGCGGCTGCTACCACAAATAACACCATTGGTGTTTCTGGCACAAACTGGTACTCCAGAATAATGGCAACCAAAGCTGGTGCCAAAGATAGTATCAGTGAGGACAAAGCTGTTGAGGCCATGGCTTATGGTATAGACAACGGTGCTGATGTAATTAATATGAGTTTCAGCGGGCTATCGCCAATGCCTTTTTTATACGACAAGATCTATCAAGGTTATCACGATTATGACATGGTCTTGGTTGGTTCAGTGGGCAATGATAGCTCTGAGACGATTCACTATCCTGCTTATTATGACGAGGTTATCGGTGTTGCCGGTACTGACAGTTTTGACGTCAAAAGGCAAAGCTCAACTTATGGAACTTATGTTGAAGTTTCTGCACCTGGCGAGAACTGGTGTCCCGGACGGACAATACGATGGAGTTACTTTGGCTACTTTTATGTAACCGGGACTTCGATTTCTACTCCTTTTGTTTCCGGTCTGGCGGGTCTGATTAAGGGGCAGTATCATACGTTGTGGTCGGGCGCGCCTCCACCTACTAATGTCATTACCAATGACCAGATTCGGGCAGTTATCGATACTTCCTCGGATGACATTTATGATATTCCCGGCAATTACCCGTATATCGGCAAATTGGGATTTGGCAGGATAAACACGTTGAAAGCACTTTTAGCTGTTTCCCGGGGAGAGGTAAACAACGATCGGCAAGTCAGCTTAGCAGACGTTTCCTATATGATCAACTTTCTATTCAAAGGAGGTCCACCACCTATACCAGACTTAAGTATTATGGATTTTAACTGTAATGGGATTTGCAGTATGTCTGATGCTGTGTATCTGGTGAATTATCTCTATAAAGGTGGGGATAAATCCCGGATTTGCTTTGAATATGATTATTAATGGTGATTGATTTTCAATCTTGTTGTCTGAACTTATGGTCTGTCAGGAGTATTGCTTCCTGTTTTTATCCAGTTTTCTTCTGACCTCACACTTTTGATTCCCCTTTCCACAAGTGGAGAGGGAAAAGTGGTGAGGTCGCTTTATCAGCATAAATTTTCTTGCTTCAGCTAAATTCCCTGCATTAAGCTGGTAAAAATAAACCCACTGGCGAGCAAACTTCCCTTTCATCTTACCCGTTTTGGAGAACTTCACGATAAAATCCGCTTTTTTTTGATCCGAAAGTTCTATTATACTTTTTTTGAAAATCTGCAATTTTTTTGATTTTTTTTCTTGACATCTGCACGGATGTGCAGTATATTGGTTTTGAGACCGATATAAAGAGGAGGGATGAGATGAAAGAAAAGAAGCTAACCCCAAGACAGAGAGAGATTTTTGACTATATCTCTCAGATGATAAAAAAGGCCGGAATTCCCCCGACTATCAGGGAGATAGGGAAAAAGTTCGGGATATCCTCCACTAACGGGGTAAGGGGCATCCTATCAAGCCTGGTTAAAAAAGGCTATATCAAGCGCAAGCCTCTGGTATCCCGGGGAATAGAGCTGGTCAAGGAGGTTAAATCCTCCCTGATTCCGGATGATTCATCTGTTTCTGTGCCCGTTCTGGGCAGAATCGCTGCTGGCTTGCCCGTTCTGGCTGTGGAGAACATAGAGGGGTCGATAACTCTGGATAAGAACTTTTTCACCGGCGAGAGGATATTCTCCCTGAGAGTGGAAGGGGAATCGATGAGGAATGCCGGGATATTCGACGGGGACTACGTGGTGGCCCGTCACCAGCCCTCAGCAGACAAAGGGGATATAGTGGTGGCTATAATCGGGGATGAGGCTACGGTTAAAAAGTATTATCCTGAAAACGGAAGGGTGAGACTGGAGCCGGCTAATCCCGAATTCCGCTCCATAATCGTGGAAAGGAAAGCCCCGGGATTTTTAATTGCAGGAAAGGTCATCGGGCTTTTGAGAAGGATGTGAGATAAAATGATTTGGCCACTTATATAAGGAATTTTTGAGAAATGTCTCAACATAATATGAAAGTCAATCTTATTCTTTTGGCTTTGTTAGCCATTTTTGTGGTTAATGCTATTTTATTGGATTTCACTCAGGATGATGCTTTTATTTCTTTTCGTTACGTGAGGAATTTTGTTAATGGGGAGGGACTGGTTTTTAATCCCGGGGAAAGGGTGGAGGGGTATACTAACTTCTTCTGGATTTTGGTGCTCTCCATTTTCGTCAAGTTGGGTTTTGATATTATCGTCGTGTCCAAGGTTCTGGGGGTCATTTGTGGGGTATTGATTATAATTTTGCTTTATCTTTTCTCCTGCAGGTATATTAAAGAAAAATACTGGTATTTAAGACTCATCGCCCCGGCTTTTTTGGTTTCCAACTCCGCTTTTGCCTACTGGAGCATATCCGGCCTGGAGACCTCCTTTTTTGCCCTGATGGTTTTGTTGAGTTTCTGGGTTTATCTTCGTAAGAAGAGATTAGCTATAGTTTTTTTGGCTTTGAGTTCTTTGATTCGGCCCGAGGGGATATTGATCTTTTTGATCTTTTTAATTTATAAGCTCTTTGTGGAGAGGGACAGTTTAAGAGAATGCGGGGTTTACCTGGCTGGTTTTTTTGTTCTTTTATTACCTCATTTTGTCTTCAGATACTTTTACTATCAGGATTTATTGCCCAATCCTTTTTATGCCAAGGTGGGATTGTCCGGGGAGAGTTTAAAGAACGGGTTGGAGTATTTCTGGTTATTTTTGAGGCATTATGGTTTCTGGGGGATACTCTATCTGATTCCGGTTTATCTGTATAAGAGGTCAGATAACCAACTGAAATTGTTTGCCTTGATTATATTCGTCTATACTACTTATATCATAGGAGTGGGGGGTGACGTTTTGAAGGTGCATCGGTTCTTTATTCCTATTTTACCTTTCATCTATTTATTCGCAGGCAAGATGGTTTTTGATTTCTTCACAGAATTCAGAAACAGAATCGCTCCCGGAGTTGTTGTTATCGTTTTCACCTTTATCGCCCTGGGTTTGACATTTTACCTGCCCCGCAATTGGGTATTAGAAATAAGATCGTTAGAGCAAACGTTGGTTGACAGAATGAAGTTTACAGCAGAAAATTTGCAGGCTCATTTTGGCTCCGATCTGTCTCTGGCTGTGAGCACCATAGGTTCTGTCTCCTACCACAGTCCTGATTCCAGGGTAATCGACATGCTGGGTTTAACAGATAAAGAAATCTCCCATAACCCGGATTACATTCCGGGAATACCTTCGTCCTGGAAGGAGAAAAAATATAATGCGGCTTATATTTTATCTCAGGACCCGGATTACATCATCTTCTCCACGGGTTATAAACCCAGCGCTCCAGCAGAACGGGCACTGCTCCTCTACTCCAAATTCAGGCAAAACTATTACGTGTTTTACACGCGTCGAGAAACCGCACATTATGCTGCTTTCAAAAAGAAAGGCACTTATAGAGACGAGAATCAAATTTTCCCGGATACCAGATTCGTTGATCTATACAATGAGGCTCTGAATCTGTTTGTCGAAAAAAAGTGGCTTATGTCGGTTAGGAAACTGAAGGAAGTGCTGGAGACTTGCCCTCAGGACTTCGTCTGGGTCTATGAGGAGATGGGAAAAGCCTGTTATCTTTCCGGCAACTATCCGGAAGCAAAGAAGTATTTGCATCGGGCAATAGAGATGGACCCCTATTG
>JBARPA010000462.1:0-1984 GCA_049642665.1 Candidatus Zixiibacteriota bacterium | reverse complement strand
CCAGAGACCTGTATGAATCCATAGGTGGATGTTTCAATCCCAATCCGGACAAGGAGGTTCAGGCTCCATCATTTGAGATGCCTCCAAACTCGGGACTGGAGTACCTTTTCCAGGGCGCTCTATGGATTGGAGCAATAGTCACAAATGAAACTGCAGTGGAAACTCTGGTAACAGTGGGTGCCGATGGATGGTGGTGGATGTATGAGATGGCCCCGGCAAGGGGATCCGAAGGTGAGATTATAGAAAGATCCACCAGACCCACATCTCCCTGTTACTCCCCGGATGCCATCTCAGAGCAGGACATCATAGCCGTTTTTTCGGATACTGCTGATGCCCCGCTTACTCAATGGGATATCAGAACTGACTGGGATGAGAGGGAACATAGACCCCTGGGAATGGAAATCATACAGAAAAGTTATAGCTGGAGCTACGCTTACGCTGAGGATTTCGTTCTGATTGATATGACTATCAAGAACATAAACCCGATCAGAAGCATAGATAGTGTGTGGGTTGGGTTGTATGTTGATGCGGATGTGAATCACATCTCGGAAAATCCCTACGACCCAACTGAGGGTGCCCAGGATGATCTTTCAGGTTTTATTGATTCGATCTATTTACCCAGTGGAAAAAAGGTCGAGCTGGCCACAGCCTATCTTATGGATAATGATGGCCAGCCGCAAAATGGAAAATGGACTGCAATTAGCCCCAGAGGCGTGTCTGGAGTGAGAGTGGTAAGAGCCCCACAGGCCGAGTACCGCACCTTCAATTGGTGGACCTCTAATGGACAGGGTTATCCTAAGGATTATTCACCCTGGTTGGAGGAAAACCAGAGAAAATGGGAGGTGGTCAATCCCTATGCGGCAGGTTCCAAGGACAAATTCCCTGATAATTGTCTGGGCACTCCAGGCGGAGACAGATCCAAATACTTTGTCCTCTCCAATGGCGAGTGGGATTTCGATCAGGTATTCACTTCTAAATATGTGGAAGACCACCCGGATGATGGTTGGCTGGAGCCCCCGCCCACGGAAAAGGATCTGCTCTCTCAGGGTTACGATACCCGATATCTATTCTCTTTCGGTCAGTTTAATAGTATTGCGCCAGAGGATAGCATAATGGTGACTATAGGTTACATCGGTGGTGAGAATCTACATGTGGATCCTAAAAACAGGGCCAGAAATCTCCCCGCTAATCCCAATAAGTATTACGAGAATCTGGACTTCTCCGATTTTGCCACCAATTCCCTATGGGCGGCATGGGTTTATGATAATCCTTTGCCCGGAGAGGATACCGGTGACGGCATTCCGGATTTCAAAGGCCCACCACCCCCTCTGCCCCCCATCTTAATCTTTGAAACCAAAAATGGAACAATTAAGGTAGAATGGAATGGTAAGGAAACCGAGACGGACTATGATCCCTTTACATTCAAACGAGATTTCGAAGGCTATAAACTCTACATGAGCACCACCGGTCTTTCCACCGATTGGAACTTGTTAGGATATTTTGATATAGGAGATGACTATAAGATTATCCTTCAGGATCGTTCCCTGGACCCACCGGAGTGGATCTGGCGAGAGGCCTCGATTTCCAAAGATTCGTTGCAAAAAGCCCTGGGATCTGAATTTGATCCGGAACTTCATCTCAGCAAGGATAAGGCCTATCTCTTTTCTCCAGAGATCCCTGAAGATTCACTGGTGTTCTGGGAGCAAGCGATTGATTCTTTAGGCATACAAATCCCTGATAGCTTCGAGGTCAAATATATATTGTGGGATGGAGACTCATTGTATTTGGAGAAGCAGGGTTGGAATATAGGTTTACGTGAGATAAAGAAATATAAGGAATATGCGGATAGCGTAAAGGCAGGTTTGATTCCTGAAAGTCAAATTGAAGACCGTTACTGGGATTATGAATATGAGGTTACGGGACTTCTGCCCAGTCAGCCCTATCATTTCTCCGTAACCACTTTTGATTATGGACATCCTCCCAC
>JBARPA010000461.1:0-3393 GCA_049642665.1 Candidatus Zixiibacteriota bacterium | reverse complement strand
CCCGTTCTGCTGGGAGGATTTGGGCTGTGGAGCCAGATCCGGCAGAGGAGGAGGGAGGGAGGAGCTTTACTTCTTCTTTTGTTTTTATCCACGGTGGGCTTGGTTTTGTATATGAATTTTTCTGACGGGACGCGTTATGATCAGTTTAGCCATGAGATAATCCGTCTGGAGGTCAGGGACCGGGATTACTTTTTCACCCCGGGTTTTGTGTTTTTTGCTCTTTTGATGGGTTTGGGAGCTTCAGGCGTTGTTCGCCGGCTCTCCAGGTTCAAAGACTGGCTGGGATACGGAGCTGCGGCGGTGCTTTTGATTTTACCCCTGACAGAACTGAATAAAAACTACCATACTCCTAATAACAGAGCAGGAAACCATATTCCCTATGTTTACGCATACAATTTCTTGAATTCCTGCGATCCGGATGCTGTGCTTTTCACTGCCGGGGATAATGACACATTTCCTTTATGGTTTGCCCAGGAGGTGGAGGGGATCAGAAAGGACGTGCGGGTAGTCAACTTATCCCTGCTGAACACTGATTGGTACATATTGCAGTTAAAGGATGAGATGGGGGTGCCCATGGACTTGACTTATGATCAGATAAAGTGGGTCAAGGTAAGATTGCCCAATGGAAAGATGGGTGATAGGCCAGCTGAACCATATTATGACCAGCTGCGTAAGGAGAGAAGGTATCTTTATCAATATGTGGATCAAAAGACCCGCTCCAGGGTCAGGATACAGGATATGATGATAGAGCACATCATCTTTGCCAACCAATGGAAATACCCCATTTATTTCTCCTCCACTGTTCCCCCGCGAGAGAGGGTAGGGCTGGATAATCACCTGAAAATGGAGGGATTGACGCTTAAGGTTGTGCCGGAGGAGGGTGAAAAAATGATAGACGTGGAGAAAACACATAAGCTTCTGTGGGATGTATTCAGATACGATGGGATAAATGATATAAGAGTGGAGAAAAATATTGAGACAGCCAATGTTTTGGCTTATATTCCTGAGAGATTTATCGATTTATCGACATATTATTTGAATAACGGGGAAAAGGAAAAAGCCATAGCTGAGTTGGAAAAGGCAATGGAGCTTGTGCCTCACTATTTTCGTTCCTATCTTCTTCTATCCAAAATCTACAAGGACTCCGGCGAAACTGAAAAAGAGAAGGAAATCTTGAAACAGGGAATAGAATACCTTAGTAAATTAGTGGAGAAAAGACCGGAAATTGTGCTGCATAAAGTATCTTTAGCCTTTTTAAATCAAATCCTGGGTAATATGCCGGAAGCGGAGAGATTGTTGAAGGAGGCTTTTGAGGAAAATCCCAGAGATTCCCGGATTCAGCAGAGTTTGGTTAACCTGTACGTTTTAACTCAAAGAGTGGACAAAGCCAGGGAGGTTTTGGAAAAGTGGCTGAAGAATAACCCTAACGATCGCAACGCCCTAAACACCCTGAATCGCCTTAATCGAACCAGATAATTTCAATTACCTTATAGGAATTCATCATCATACATTAGACATTATCAGGATTTGTATTTTAAGTTTCAGTTTTTAAAATAAACTTCTTTAAGAATCCGATTTAGCTTCGCAGAGAATCGCCCCAGCATTATATGTTATCTACCTATGGAAGGTTTTAGCAAAGAATTACATCTTAAATTTGTCTGTTACATCCAGGTCCTCTTTGGTTAGGATGCGGTAGCCCTCAGAAGGTAGGGAGGGGTCTTTGGTAATATCTATCCTTAATCTCAACTGCTTTTGCAGCCCTCTGATTCGACTTCTTCTTCCCTCGGCAAGAATTTTGTATAGCTCCTCGGAAACTATCAGACTATATTCTCTGTCCACCGTGAGGATCCTGGCTCTTTTAAACCAGCGTTCGAGCTTTGCAGCCTGGGTCTCCGCAGATATGACCCTGCCGGTTCCACCGCAGCAGGGGCAGGGATCTGAATAGGTGAAGATGAAACTGGGTTTGGTTCTCTCCCGGGTCATCTCGATCAAGCCAAAGTCGGATATGGGAAGGATGCTGAATTTGGATCGGTCGTTTCGCAAAGCGGATTTAAACTCGTCGTATACTTTTCTTCTGTCTTCCTGGGATTCCATATCGATGAAATCTATTATGATCAGACCACCAATGTCCCTTAATCTGGTCTGCCGGGCGGTCTCCTTGGCTGCCTCCAAATTAGCTTTCAGGATGGTCTGGGGCTGGTTGGATTTGCCCACGAACCTTCCGGTGTTGACATCGATGGTGACCATGGCCTCGGTCTGGTCAATTACAATATATGCTCCCTTTTTCAGCCAGACTTTACGATCCAGCATCTTCTCCAGCTCCGGCTCGATATTGTAGAAATCAAAAATGGGAATATCATTATTATAAAATTTGACCCGGGAACGATAGGCCGGGGCGATGGATCTGAGATAAGAGAGGATCTTTTTGTATTCGGATTTGGAATCCACTATAACCTCATTTACCTGAGGGGATAGGGTATCCCTCATTATCCCGGAAATCATACCGATATCCTCGTGGATCAATGCTGGTGCCTTTTTCTTTTCGGCTTTCTTTTTGATCTTCTGCCACATTTTGGTAAGCATCTTGATATCGGATTTGAACTCCCTTTTTTCTTTTCCTTCAGCTACCGTTCTTATTATTATTCCAAAGTCCTTAGGTTTTAGCTCAGAAACCAAACTTTTCAATCGTTTCCTTTCCTTGAGATCCTTTATCTTTCTGGACACGGCAATATGGTCCTCGCCGGGGACCAGGACCAGATACCTTCCCGGCAGGGAGACCTGGGAGGAAACCCGGGGCCCCTTTGTGCCCAGGGATTCCTTTATGATTTGGATAAGGATCTCCTGATCTTTTTTCAAAACATCCTCAATTTTCTGGCGGGGTTTTCTTCTCCCGTGGAAAGCCTTTTCGTCCCAGAGATCAGGAGGAATACCCAGATCTGAGACATGTAGAAAGGCGTTTTTTTCCAGCCCGACATCGATGAAGGCAGCCTGCATTCCCGGAAAAACAGATTTGATCATTCCCTTGTATATGTCGCCAATTCTTCTCTCAGCCTCGGGCCTTTCCACCCAGAGTTCAACCAACTTGGAATCCTCCAGGATTGCCAGACGGGTCTCAAACTCCGTGACGTTTATTATGATGTCTCTTTTCAGGTTAGTTGTTGCCATCTAAGATAAGCTCCACTACCTGCTTTATTTTTTCAAGGTCCACCCTGGTGTTGACACAGGGACCATGTGGTCTTTGATTTAATATCCCGTAGACCGGGATGGGATATACATCCTGAATTCCGGCTGTGAGGTCCCTTTCGCAGGCTACAGCCACAATGGCAGTAGGTTTGGTATCCACAACCACCTTGCGAGCTAAGGTGCCACCGGTGGCAACGGATAGGGCTAAAT
>JBARPA010000460.1:0-4126 GCA_049642665.1 Candidatus Zixiibacteriota bacterium | reverse complement strand
CATAAGGGTTGGCTCCAGTGTAGTAATCGTATCCTCATCCTCAGGTGAGAGTAAACTGAACGCTTCCGGAAGCTCAGGTACATAGATATTCACCTTGAAAATGTCGGTTGACCAGCGACCTGAAGTGTTGGTATCTTTTGCCAGAACCTTCCAGTGATAAGTGCTGTCATCGCGTAGAGTAACATTTTGCACGGTATCGCTCAGGTCTGAGATTATAGTGGGACTGGTGAAACCGGAGTGAGTATCGTACCACAAATCATAGACCACTACATCACCTGGATCCGGGTCAGTGGTAGGTTCCCAGATGAAATCGATGACGGAATCAGCCAAAGTCGCATCGTCTAAGGGAAGCAATAAAGTGAAAAGCTCGGGAGGTTCCGGATAGTAAATGTCGAAGCTCCAGTCGGTTTCAGTGCTCCAGGTATCCTTTCCATAACTATCTTTTGCCTTGACCTTCCAGTAATAGGTGGAGTCATCAAAGAGTGAGGGTAAAACTTTTGAAGTGTCAGTGGTTGTTACAGATTCATAAACCGCAAATGTATTGTCCAGAGAGTAATAAGCTATGTAGGTGATAAGATCAAACGGGTCAGGATCGGATGTCTTATTCCATTTTACCGTCGGGGTGAGAACTGAAACAGCACTCTCATCTGGTGGCGATACCAGGCTAAATGCACTGGGAGCTACATTGTATGAACGGAAACTCCAGTAAGGCTGGGTGCTCCATGTGTTTAAATCGTATTTGTCTTCTGCTCTAACTTTCCAATAGTATAAAGTATCATCCAAAAGTTCAGGTAAGGTGTAGCTGGTATTGGCTGTGGTGGCAGAATCCATTGTAACAAAGATGTTGTCCAAGGACCAGTAAAGAGTATAGGTCAGCTGATCCTGAGGGTCCGGATCGGTGGCCTCATCCCAGGTTAGAGTGGGATGTAGATGGACAGTGTCGCCATCAGCAGGAGATGCCAAATTGAAGGGATCGGGTGCCTCAGGCACATAAACGGTAAACCTGAAGGTTTGAGCAGACCAGCGCCCGGAGGTATTGATGTCTTTTGCCAGAACCTTCCAGTAATAGGTATCATCATCGCTTCCGGTGAAATAGTATTGCGTATCAACTACGCCTGCTATCACGGTGGGACTGGGAAAACCCGGATCGGTGTCATAATAAAGATCATACACTACTGAATCACCTGGATCGGGATCAGTGGTTGAATGCCACCACAAAGTATCTGAAAGCTGCCAGATGGTATCGACATTAGGAGGGTAAATCAAGCTGAAAGAATAAGGCTGTTCCGGATGGTAAACATGGAAATTCCAGGTGTTGTCGCTTTGGGTTTCCTCTCCCCACTTGTCCAGGGCTTTGACCTTCCAGTAATACAAGGTGTCATCATCCAACGTGGGCAACGCTACTGAAGTATTGGAGATTCCATCCACCGAATCGTAATCGCTGAAATCGCTTTCAATGCTGTAATAGACTATGTATTCAATGGTGTCCAATGGATCGGGATCTGTTGCCTCCTGCCAGGAGAGTGTGGGGGTCAAGGTGGAAACAAAAGTCCCACTTCCCGGTGAAAGCAGATCAAAAGAGGATGGAGCTACATTAACCACCAGAGTTACCTGGGTGGTGTGGATCTGGCTTCCCTCACCCTGAATGGTCAGGGTATGGTGTCCGGCTGGCGTGGAACCCGTGGTGCTAATATCCAGGACAGAAGATGTTGCGGGCGGAGTTACGGGATTAGGGGTGAAACCCCCGGATGCGCCGCTGGGCAAATCCAAAACGCTCAGGGTAACCGAATGCTGAAAATCGTAAAGATAGCCCAGGTCAACGTCATAGTCGGTGGAGTTGCCAACATTAACCATTCTCAAGCTCGGGGATGCATCTACGGTAAAATCGGGTATGGAGAAGTCGTCATCGGTTCTGTCCCAGGGAGAACCATCTGAGGCATCTGAGATTTTGACCCTGCAATTGGGGGATGGAGTATCCGGGATAGTCCAGGTATGGGATCCATCGTCGGAAGTACTGGATATGACCGAAGACCAGCTGGAACCGGAGTTAGTAGAATACTCAAGCTCTACATTACCCGTAAATCCCACCGATCTCCAGGTTATATCATAACCCACTCCTGCGTACCAAATCTCACCTCCGTTTGGATCCTGGATCTCAAAAGCTGAACCTAAACAACCAGCTAAAAATAATGGATAGTGAGCTTCAGCTGTAGCCTCAGGCACAAATTCCAGCTTATTGGTAGGTGGATAGAATGTGGAATCCACTATTATACCCACATCCGGGTCCCAACCGGATCCGGTGGTAAAATAGGCTGTGTACACAAGTCCCCGACCCGTGTCAAAGGGTGTGCCAAACCAGGTGGCATAAACATTCAACTTATAATTAGCGGTATCTATGTTTGCCCCATAAAAAGAAGCCGGATTATCCCAGAACCTCGAGCTCCAGTGAATGGAATCGCAATATACATTAGGGTTATCCGGGTTATTGAAGATCAAAGGGGTCACGAATCCCCCCAGTTTCTCATCATTATAAACAGAAACTTCGACCGTAACCTGCTGGCTGGGGCTAACAGTTAATATCTGTTCAACTCTACAGGTATCCGGATTGCCTGGATCATCTGCGAAAACCGGAGCACTCAGAAAAAGGGAAAAGAGAAAAATTGAAAAAAACAAAGCGCTCTTTTGCATATTACACCTCCTTTCTAATATAATTTGACCCAATAAAGCCATTTCACCTGAGTAACATTTCAGGGTTTTTTAACATCGTTTTTTCCTCCAGAAGAGGCTGGTAGGAAGATACTCTTCTGCTCGTTTAATATAAACAACAATCCTCTATTAGTCAAGTTAAAAATTATTATCCATCTCAAAAATCCAAAATTTCCTTACTCTCCCTTATAGTCAATCTGTTGTCAAATATTCACTTGCTAAAATGACCAGTTTATTTTATCATTTCTTTCAACTTAAAGATAATTAGGTAATGCAAAGAAGAATTTTATTAAATATCCTTTCATTCTTTAGAGGATACGATTATCGGCTCTGGGTTCTTACCTTTGGCTGGTTCATATCGGCCATGGGCTTTGCCATGGTGATCCCCTTTATCGGTATACTCTTTCATGTGGAAATGGGAATCTCCATGATAGCAGTGGGAACTGTTTTTTCTATCTCTTCCATGTCAAGAGCCTTGTTTGGCTTGCTGGGAGGCGAAGCATCAGATCAATTGGGCAGGGTGAAGATAATGGGTCTGTCTATGATGGGAAGGGCCGGCTCCTTCCTTGTGATCGCCTTACTTTTAAATAGGGGAGCAGGTTTTTTCCCCATATCCGGATTGGTGATTTTGAGCTCTGTTCTGGGGGCATTTTATCAACCAGTGGCTCAAGCTATGGTGGCAGACGTTGTAGTAAAGGAGAAAAGAGTTGAAGCCTACAGCATCATAAGAATCGGGGGCAATCTGGGCTGGGCTCTTGGCCCGGCTATCGGTGGATTTGTGACTGCCATTTCCTATTCCTTCCTCTTTCTAATTGCAAGCTTAACCGCACTTATTGCCGGCGGCTTGATCCTGATTTTTATTAAAGAAACCGTGCCGGAGCTCGAGAACAGAAGCAAATTCAGCTTCAAAGATCTGATTGAGATAAGAAAAGATCGTTTGTTTTTCGTCTATTGTGTGATTACCCTGGTTTTGTTCACCGTTATCGGGCAGCTGGTTGCAACATTCTCCGTTTTTTCAGTTGACTCCGTGGGGATCTCAAAAACACAGTTAGGTTATCTTTATACTCTTAACGGAGGGATTGTGGTTCTTTTTCAGTTTCCTATGTCTAAATTCGTGGAGCGATACCGGATGACCCGGGTCCTTTTCTACGGATCATTGCTCTATTTTGTCGGATACTTCTCAGTGGGGTTAGCAAGATCGTTCGCCTGGTTGTTTGTCTGTATGACCGTGGCGACCGTGGCTGAAATAGTAGTTATGCCCACCTCAATGGCCATGGTTGCTAATATGGCATCGGAAAGACATCGGGGGAGATACATGGGGACTTTCAGTTTGGTTCATTCCCTGGGCTGGGCTATAGGACCTCTTCTGGGGGGAATTCTTCTGGACTTCTTTGCTTCCCAACCCGTTATCATCTGGAGC
>JBARPA010000459.1:0-1758 GCA_049642665.1 Candidatus Zixiibacteriota bacterium | reverse complement strand
AGGGATGGTGGTGTTTCGCAAAGGGTACGGGAGTGCCCAGTTGGAGTATAAGATTCCCATTACTCCTTCCACCATTTTCCATGTGGCTTCTGTTTCCAAGCAGTTTACTGCCATGGCCATTACTCTGCTGGAGGCCCAGGGCAAACTATCGGTGGACGATGACATCCACAAATATCTGCCCGACATTCCTGATTTTGGAAAAAAAATAACCATTCGTCATTTGTTGCATCATATTTCGGGCATGAGGGATCAATGGGAACTGCTGATCATGTCTGGCTGGCGCATGGATGATGTAATCACCCAGGATCACATCCTGGACGTGGTTAAACGCCAGAAAGAGTTGAACTTTACGCCTGGCGACCGTTACATGTACTCCAATACGGGCTACAGCTTGATGGCCGAAATCGTTTCCAAAATTAGTGGTAAGCCCTTTGTAGAATGGGTGAAGGAAAATATCTTTGACCCATTGGGAATGAGTTCCACCCACTTTCACATCGACCATGAGCAGATTGTCAAGAACCGTGCCTATTCTTATGCGAAGGATAAAGAAAAGGGATTAAAAAAGAGTGTGCTGAACTATGCCAATGTGGGAGCCACCAGCCTGTTTACCACTGTGGAAGACATGGCCAACTGGATGCGCAATTTTGATGAGAAACGCATCGGTGGCAAGGAGGTCATTGACCGGATGGTGACCCAGGGGGTGCTGAATAATGGTAAAAAGATCTCCTACGCCCGGGGTTTGGACATTGGAACATATAAAGGTCTGAAAACCATCGACCATTCAGGGGGAGATGCGGGATTCCGCAGCCACATGCTTTACTTCCCGGGGGAAAAATTAGGTGTGGTGGTACTCTCTAACCTGGCTTCCTCTCAACCCAGGGGACTATGCCAGCAGGTCACAGACATCTATCTGGCGAAAAAATTGAAAGAACCCAAAAAAGAAGAGAAAAAACCGGCCTCAAAAAAGAAAAAATTAAAAGAGAAGCAGCTGCTTGTCTGCGAAGGCACTTACTGGTTGGAAACATCAAAACTGTTGCGGCGGATTGTTCTGGAAAATAAAAAGCTCTACTATGTCCGTTCCAAAACCAACCGGACAGAACTGGCCCCAATTTCTGTAACCGAATTCATCATGCTGGGTATACCTCGAGAAGTGATTGTACGTTTCTCCCACCAAGAAAACGGAAAGTACGCCGGAGTCACAGTCCTCATCCCTGGTGAAGACCCGATACCTGGAAAACGCATCGAACCTTTTGAGCCCACTGAAGCGGAGCTGAAGGAATACGCAGGCACCTATTATTCCGAAGAACTGGATGTGAAGTACAGATTTATGGTTCGTGACGGGAAATTATACATAAGGTTCAGAAACTTTCCCAAAGATCCCTTTAATCCTTTAATCCGGGATGCCTTCAGTATTTCTGAAGGTTTTATCCGTTTGAATTTCCAGCGAAATGAGCAGGGCCGGATTTCCGGTTTTCTGGTCAATACCGGCCGGGTGGTGGATCTGATGTTTAAAAAACTAGCAGCCGGATCATAGCTTTTGCTCTTATTTTCTTTTTTAGGTTAACGATTGACTTTAACCTTGAAGAAAATATACATTTGATAATTTCTGTTTTTATCATACATCTCCATATGAGCTGTTAATCCATGCATGTTTACTTCTCCATAATTCTACTTAATATTTCCATATGAGGTTATGTCTGAAATATTAAAATATCAGGCACATTGGCTATACCATTCCATATTGCCTGAAGTATTTGT
>JBARPA010000458.1:0-1780 GCA_049642665.1 Candidatus Zixiibacteriota bacterium | reverse complement strand
GCGCTTTCCCATATTAAAATAAAAACAGGCAATAAATCATTTGATGATTTGCTAAAATCAATGGATAAGGGCATCATAATCGAAGGAGCATTGGGACCTCACTCCGGAAACATACCCAATGGCGATTACTCAATGGGCATCAGCCCCGGATTGTATGTGGAGAATGGCGAGATAGTAGGTCGGGTAAGCGATGTAATGGCGGCAGGCAATATCTACGAGACCTTGAAAAACGTAGCAGATATCGGAGACACATTGTATTCCACCTGGTTTGGCGCCTTGGTGCCAGCAATAGTATTTGACAACGTAAGCGTCGCCGCGAAGTAGTGGATGGTAGATAGTTATTAGTTATTAGTTGTTAGTTGTTGGTTGTTAGTTAAATATCAGACCAAGAGCCCGTAGGTCGGGCACCCTAGCCCACCCACCCGCTCCACTTTTTTTCGCGATTAGAGACTCTCCCAAATAAAAAGCTTGACTGAAGGGGTAAATGAACATATTTTCATCGTAGTTGAAGCTTTAGTAAGATTGGAATCTTCGGGTGGCTCCCCTCGAACTTAAGGGAGAAGAAAATGCTTTATTTAATTCCACTAATTTATGGACTTGCAGGTTCAACTGCTTCATTAGCACCTTATTTCAAGAAACTCAAGAAGAAACTTTTTTGGGAAGTTACGCACGAGAAGATCATTTTCGATTGCTGCAAAAAAGCATTTAAAGATGTTACTGGAGAGGACTTAGAGAAGTTTCGACTAAAAGGATCAACAGCAATGCTCGAAAAAGTTGACGATTTATTAGTCAGTGGTGATATGCAGGTGGCTTCAAATACATTAGGAGATTTCTTTAATAAGTTTAACATAGATATAAAAGAATTACAGGAGAGGTTTGAGCTCCATTTAATTGAGTCTAATAGTCTGGAAGTCTTGACAAAGATTCATCTGGTAAGCTTCAAAGATATCAAAGAAATCAAGGAAATGGTATATAAGATTTATGAAAGATCAGGAAAAAGTATTCCTCCTGAGGTATCTGCTGCATTAGCAGGCATTCCTATTCTTCCTAATCCATACTTTGCCCATCCCTATCCTATGCAGAAGAATTTTACCGGTAGGGAAACAGAAAGAAAGGAATTAACCGAATGGTTCACTAACGGACCTGAGCCGATGTTTGCCTATGTTGCGATGGGTGGGATGGGCAAATCTGCTCTTACCTGGTATTGGCTGCAGGAAGATATCATTAAGCAAGGATTGGCACCTGAGGGAATAATATGGTGGTCCTTTTATGATAAAGAGGCAAGGTTTGAAACTTTCCTGATTAAAGCCATTCAATATGCAAGCAAAAACGAGGTCGATCTTAAGAAGATACCCTCCCCACGCGATAGAATGGAATGCCTTTACAACCTGCTCTGTAATAACCGATTCCTTTTAGTCCTTGATGGCGTGGAGCGTGTTCTTCGGGAGTATGCGGGCTTGGGCTCTCCTTATAAGGGCGATGAGGTGAAAGAGGATGAAAAGGGAGATTTCCGAAGATGTGTCGATCCAAATGTAAGCACCTTCTTGGGCTGGTTATGCTCCGGCAATCCGCAGACAAAGACACTGATTACCAGCAGATTGTGTCCCGCGGAGCTCGATGATTTAGATGGGTGTTTATGCATGGATTTGAGAGAGATGGCAAAAGAGGATGCCGTCGATTTCTTCCATAGTCAAGGAGTAACCAAAGGAACCAGGGCAGAGATTGAAACGGTTTGTGAGTTCTATGGGAATCATCCGTTGACATTGAGACTGCTCTCTGC
>JBARPA010000457.1:0-2267 GCA_049642665.1 Candidatus Zixiibacteriota bacterium | reverse complement strand
TTTAGCTAACAGGCAATGCTTATAAAACATTTTTACATTCTTCATATAATAATAATGACTTTATACTCAATTGCGTTACTTATGAAAATTTTAAATTCACTAGAGGCCTCTTGACATATAAACAATTGGTGTGCAAAACATAAACCTTAGTTAACCGGCACAACAATTAACATCCCTATCAACTTCCACCTTGATAAAAGATATTCTTATTAACTCCATTTAATATGCCAAACATGCCTTTAGCAATTACTATAATCTAAAATATCATGTTTAACTTATGAAGTGGTCGACTTCTTTAAACAGGAAAAAGATTTTTCATAAGTGGACTCCTGTTTTTTGTTAAGCCGCTTTTGCGAACTTTATTTTTCCAAAATATATCTGTTCTGGACAATAATAGTCAAGTGACGAATGTTCTCGTCTGTTATTGTATCTGTGAAAGAATCGGGTAAGACCCTGTTTGCATTCTTTAACAGTCCGGTACTCCTTTAAATAAATATCTTCATGTTTAACTGTTCTCCAGAGACGTTCCACAAAGACATTGTCTAAAGCACGGCCCTTTCCATCCATGCTGATTTTGATTTTATTATTCTTTAAAACCTGTATGAAATCATCACATGTAAACTGACTACCCTGATCCGTATTAAATATTTCTGGTGTGCCATAAACGGCTATGGCTTCCTTGAGGGCATCTACACAGAAACCGGCATCCAATGTGGTAGACAACCGCCAGGAAAGCACATAACGGCTGTACCAGTCTACAATTGCCATCAGGTAAACATATCCGTTTTTCAGGCGAATGTAGGTAATATCTGTGCTCCACACTTGATTAACACGAGTAATAGCAACATTACGCAGCAGATACGGGTAAATCTTATGCTGTTTGTTAGGAAAGGAAAGACGTTTTTTGGGATATATGGCCGAAATTCCCATACGCATCATAAGGCGGCGGACTTTTCCCCGCCCGGCTTTCAGATTAAAACGTCTGAGCAGCGCACCGCTTAAACGCCGTGTTCCGCGTGTCGGGTCTTCCGTATAGAGCTCATCTATCCTGTGCATAAGCTCGAGATTCCGCTTTGATATCCGAGGAGTATAATAGAGCTTGTTCCTTGGAAAAGAAAGCAACCAGCACTGACGGATCAATGGCAGTTCTTCGTTTTTACCTATGAACGTAAGTTTCACATCAGACCCAATTTCTTTAAGTTTTTTTTTAGAAAATTGATATCCATTGTCTGTTCACCGATTTGCCTGTGAAGATCTTCTTTCTCGTTTTCTAATTTCTGGATATATTCCTTGTCTGATTTGTCTCCGGAAAAAGCTTTGGTAGCATTCTGCAGGAATTGCTTTCGCCATTGGCCTATCTGGTTGGGATGTACCTCAAATCTTCCGGCAAGTTCTGCCAGGGTCTGTTCCTCTTTTATCGCTTCTAATACTACCTTGACTTTAAAAGCATCATCATGGTTTCTGCGGTTTCTCTTTTTCATTCTGACTCCTTAAATATTGGTGAAATATCTCTTGGAGCCACTTAAAATAATTTCTTTTCCTGTATTAAATTTTCAGACCACTATAGACAGTTGATAAATGTAGAACTTATAATTGCTGGTACCATAGGTCGCATTGAAGATCTTTTCATTTTATCTACCAGGATAATAGATGTAAGAGAGGGAAAAATTATAAAAACTGCGAATGAAGAAATCGAGGGAAATTTAAAGGATGTTTTGAAAAGAGGTATACCTAATATTGTAAAAAAATTAAGTTATTAATACCTAAATAGAGCGGTTCTAGGTTCCGGGTTCAAGGTTCAATTGTTATTATCACTAACATTGCGGATATTACGCTAACAGCAAGTTCTTTAACCCATTGGTTGGAATTTTTTTTAGAGCAATTATTGAAGCGTTGTCCTCATGAAATAATCAAATTAACCCTGAACCCTCGTGTCCTCCGAAGCTTTTAGCGAAGGAGGAGAACGCTGAAACGCTCAACCTTAGATAATAATTATAAATATATACTTATAGAGCTAATTACAAAGTAATATTTGTCACCCGTTAATCTCTGCTAGCCGCTTCTCGATTTCCTTAATAAATTTCGACTCCTTTAGAATATATCCATCAAGGAATGCAACCTGCATTAATCCATTTTCATTTTTATGAAAAGTCAACCTGACGCCCCAGTCACCCATTTGCTTGGCTTTTTTAAGAAAAGAGATGGCTTTATCGAGGTGCTGCTTTTCAGACCATTCTGTATACTCCGGATTTGAGAGAATCTTTGTT
>JBARPA010000456.1:0-2936 GCA_049642665.1 Candidatus Zixiibacteriota bacterium | reverse complement strand
GGTTAACGCTAAGTTGATGGTTTCGTTGATCTCCCCCACTCCAACGTTGTTGATTTCGAATCTTTGGTTTAGATTTTTTTTATTCCCCATGGGGATTACACACCTTTTGAATCCCAGCTTTTGGGCTTCCTTTATTCTGGGCTGGATGTGGCTCACTGCCCTTACTTCTCCATCCAATCCCACCTCCCCAATCACTACAGTGTTCTGATCCACCGGCATATCCTTAAAACTTGAGACAATGGCAACTAAAATTCCCAGATCTATGGCTGGTTCCTCTACCCGGATTCCGCCGGCCACGTTAACAAAAACGTCAAAAGTGCCAATATTAATACCTATCCTTTTTTCCAGAATAGCCAAAAGCAAAGCCAATCTTTTATAATCCACACCTGAGGCTACCTTCTGGGGCATACCGTAACTAGTGGGTGAGGTCAGAGCCTGGACCTCTAAAAGAATGGGCCTGGTTCCCTCCATGGCACAAACCACTGCCGACCCGGAGAGGTTTTTATTTCTCTCGGACAAAAAGACCTGCGAGGGATTGGTTATCTCTTTTAATCCTTTCTCCTCCATCTGAAATACTCCGATCTCACCTGAGGGTCCAAACCTGTTTTTGACCGCTCTTAAGATACGGTAGGCGTAATTTTTATCTCCCTCAAAATATAAAACCGTATCCACCATATGTTCCAACACCCGGGGTCCAGCTATTGCTCCATCTTTGGTTACGTGACCAATCAAAAAGAGGGAACAGGAATAAGCCTTACCGAAAGCCAAAAGCCTAGCTGTACATTCCCTTATCTGGCTGATTGATCCAGGGGCACTTTCCAGCTCCTGAGTATTCATGGTCTGAATCGAGTCAATCACCGCCAGAACCGGAAGCTCCCTTTTTAACACGTTTAATATAATAAAAAGATCGGTTTCAGTCAAGACCTGAATTTGAGATGAGCTTATTTTCATCCTCTCTGCTCTCAGTTTTATCTGGGTGGCTGATTCCTCCCCGGTCACATAAAGAACCTTCCCCCTTTTTTCTGCCACCTTTTCCGCAACCTCTAGAAGCAGAGTGGATTTGCCTATGCCCGGATCTCCTCCTACCAGAACCACTCCTCCTCTGACCATTCCTCCGCCTAATACCCGATCCAGCTCTGAGATATCGGTTTTTGTCCTTGTCTCCTTGTGTAGTTCAATTTTATCCAGGGAAATGGGGACCGATGAGAGTTTTCCCTGAGGTGTGGATCTGGCTTTTTTTGATATTTTCTCCTCCACCAGGCTGTTCCAGGAGCCGCAATCAGGGCATTTTCCCATCCATTTAGGGAAAGAGCCTCCGCATTCTTGACACATAGAAACAGACTTTATCTTCTCATAAGGCATGATTTTTCCCGGAGCAAAGAATTACTTGTTACTAAATCTGATTACATAGCTTAAACCAGAAGTGATGCCTTTATTTATAGTCCGAAAGAATATAAATTTTTCTCAGGAATTTTAAAGTCAAGCTGAAGCTTGACAATCCAATTCTTCTGAGTTCTTTTTAATAATTTCAACTTTATTACAAATAGCATTCTGTTGATTTACTCTCTAATGGTCTCGATGGGACCCTCGGCTGATCCGGTAATGAATTGATGAACCAAAGCGTTATCCGAGCTTTTGATCTCATCCGGCGTTCCCACAAAGATGATTTTTCCCTGATAGAGCATGGCTATTCTGTCAGCAATTTTGGATGCTGAGACTATATCGTGGGTTACGGCGATGGAGGTGATGGAAAGCTTATTTCTCAGCTCAATTATCAGATCATTTATGGCATCGGCCATAATGGGATCCAGGCCGGTGGTTGGTTCATCGTAAAGCACAAATTCAGGATCCATGGCTATAGCCCGTGCCAGTCCCACCCTTTTCTTCATTCCTCCGGATAACTCCGCAGGCATAACATCTTCCACGTCAGAGAGCCCTACTAATCTTAACTTCTCCCTGACTTTCTCATCTATTTCACTTTCAGGTAAAAGCCTATGTTCCCTCAGACCCAAACCCACATTCTCCTCCACAGTCATGGAATCAAAAAGAGCTGAAGCCTGAAAAAGCATACCGCACCTTTGCCTGAGCTTGAAGAGTTTTTCGTTGGCAAAGGAGGTTATATCCTCTCCGTCGATAAAGATTTGGCCCTTATCCGGTCTTAAAAGACCGATGATATGCTTTAAAAGAACCGATTTGCCGCACCCGCTCCTTCCGATAATCACCATGGTCTCGCCCTTTTCAATCTCCAGATTCACTCCGTCCAGGACTTTATTTTCTCCAAAGCTTTTGTAAAGATTTTCTATTTTTATCATTTTTATCCGAAAAATATGGTGGCAATTATGTAATCAAATATCAGGATCAAAACGGCGGAAAGCACTACCGCCCGGGTGGTGGATCTTCCCACCCCCTCTGCTCCGCCTCTGGTCTTGAATCCCTGGTAACATCCGATGATGGCAATTATGCCTCCGAATACCAAAGCCTTGAATAACCCCCCGAAAAGATCTTTGAGTTGAAAGAAAACCTTCACCCCGTTTAAGAAGGTGTTGGAGGAGACGTCCAGAAAGGAGACCGCGACCCCCAGACCTCCCAAAAGAGCCACGAAATCTGAAAAGATGGTCAGAATTGGAAGCATAATGATCCCGCTGACAAATCTGGGCACTATCAGATATCTTGTAGGGTTTACAGCCAGGGTTTCCAGGGCATCTATCTGTTCGGTTACCCTCATGGTTCCCAGCTCAGCCGCGATGCCAGCTCCCACCCTTCCAGCCACAACCAGGGCGGTTAAAACCGGCCCCAGCTCTATCATCACCGCCTTGCCCACGACGGTTCCCAGATATCTCATGGGCACATAATCTGAGAACTGGTATGCCGCCTGAACAGATGAGACAGCTCCGGTAAAGATGGAGGTAATCAGAACCAAGGGCAGGGAATTAACT
>JBARPA010000455.1:0-4053 GCA_049642665.1 Candidatus Zixiibacteriota bacterium | reverse complement strand
ATTTAAAAGAAAAGCTGCAATACCTTTTGCATCTGGATGAGCTGATGAGAAAGGTCTCAGGTGTACGTCTGACCGATGCCTTTATGAGCTTCAGAAAGGAGAAAAAGTATTTCACCTCATCTGAGGGTGCAAGGATAGATCAGTTAATTGTTCACACTGGTGCGGGAATGTCAGTAACAGCTATGAAGTCTCACCGGGATATGGCTACCAGGTCTTATCCCAGTTCGTCCGGGCAGTATGAAAGTAAAGGGTATGAGCTGATTAAAGAACTGAATTTTGAGGAAAATGCAGAGAGGGTAGCCCAACAGACCATTGCTCTTATGGAGGCCAAGCCCTGTGAATCCGGACAAAAGACTATTATCCTGGACGGGGCCATGGCTTCCCTGCAGATACACGAATCAATAGGTCATCCATTGGAGTTGGACCGGGTTTTCGGGGCGGAGAAAAATTTCTCGGGAACAAGTTTTGCCACCCCGGATAATTTGGGCAAGTTGAAATATGCATCAGATATAGTAAACGTGGTAACCGATCCCACCTCGCCAGGGGGATTGGGAACGTTCAGATATGATGATGAAGGAGTAAAAGCTGAAAGGGAATATCTTATCAAGGATGGTGTTTTAGTGAGTTATTTAAGCTCCAGGCAGACTGCCCATATGATAAACAGAAAAAGCAATGCCAGCATGAGGGCAGAGGGTTGGGGAAACGTGCCCATTGTCAGGATGACCAATACCAATCTCCTGCCTCAGGATAAGACATTGGATGATCTTATATCGGAAATAGATGACGGGGTATATATGGAGGGAGTTTCCTCCTGGTCCATAGATGACAACCGGGACAATTTCAAGATGGGAACCGAGATCGGCTGGGAGATCAAAAACGGCAAATTAGGGGATATGATAAAAAAGCCTGCCTATTCTGGTAACACAATTGAGTTCTGGAATTCCTGTGATGGCATTGCAGATGAAAAGCACTGGAAGATCTGGGGAACACCCAACTGCGGCAAGGGCCAGCCGGTTCAGAACAGCCGGGTGAGTCAGGGCACCTCACCCTGCAGGTTCAGGAATATTAAGGTCGGCGAATAATTACTTCTACAGATCTTCATAAGGGGCAAAAAAAGATTTCTTTTTAAAGCCTGCCATGTGTAGAGTTTTTTTCTTGACTTGTGCATTTATCTGGTTATAATTTAATTAGATTAAATAAATAGAAAACAAGAAGTTTGGTCATCCTTTGATCTTAACAAGGAGGCGAAGATGACCAGAAACTCGATCATTGTCCTGCTGATGCTGGGTATTTTTCTCATCCCTCAGCTCGGTATAGCCCAGGATTCGCTCAAGCTTCTGGCTACTATAGTAGGGGAAAGGGAATGTGCGTCAGCCGGGGATTTAAATGGAGATGGTTTCAAAGATATAATCACAGGATATCCCGGTTCCGGAGGCCACATCAAAATCTTTTTAGGAAGCGCAGATTTCGATACGATACCTGACATTCACATAATAGGAGAAGGTGGTAGTTTCGGCTCAGGAGTGGGTTGCGCTGGTGATCTGAACAAGGATGGATATGATGATTTCATAGTGGGAGCTCCAGGGTGGTGTAATGCCTATATCTATTTTGGTGGTAGCCCCGTAGATAGTGTGGTGGATTTGGTTCTGCAGGAGTGGGGCTGGGATTATGATTTTGGTGCTTCTGTCACCTCAGCCGGAGATGTTAATAATGATGGTTATGATGATGTGATGGTAGCTGCACCTGACGACTGGGGTGCGGTTGGAAGGGTATTTATCTATTTTGGTGGAGAAAATATGGATAGCATATACGATGTTCGAATTGAAGGTCACCCTGATTCAGTGGAGGAATTAGGTCGGTCTGTGGCTGCTATGGGAGATATTAATGGTGATGAATATGATGATATCTTGATAGGCTCTCCCTATATCGGGAATCCATTTGATCCTGGCAAGGCTGCAATATATCTGGGAGGTAATCCCATGGATACCATTCCAGATATCGCCTTTCACGGAGACTCAATAGAATTCCGTAGTTTTGGGAGGGTGGTCGCTTCTGCTGGAGATGTAAACGGTGATGGGATTGAAGACATTCTGGTAGGGGGCAAGGCAGGATACCCCAAGTGTGCTAGATTATTTACTACCAGAACAGATAACGGAAATGTGGTTTTCGATACCCTGATTTTGAGTGTGGGAGATATTATGCCTTCTACCTTTGGCTATACTCTATCATCTGCCGGAGATATTAATGGAGATGGGTTTGATGATTTTATGGTTGGAGATTACCAGGGTGACGTTGAATTAAAAGGCAAGGTCTATTTCTTTTATGGTGGTGAAGATGTTGATTCCTTGTGGGATATAACTCTGGTTGGACCCAACAGTAACGAAAGGAGTTTTGGTGTAAAATTGGCTAAGGCAGGAGACATAAACGGTGATGGTTATGATGAAATAATGATCTCTTCCTACTTTGATGGCGATAATAGAGAAGTTTTTATCTTCACATCTAATCCTACATCAGTTGAGGAGCCAGTTAAAGAAACACAAGTTAATAATTTTCACCTAAACCAGAATTATCCCAATCCTTTTAATCCTGAGACAGTGATCGAATATGTATTGCGCGAAAATTCTCAGGTCAATCTATCCATTTATAATATTCTTGGCCAGCATATAAGAACTTTAGTTAATGAGTATCAGGCATCGGGATTGAAAAGGGTTAAGTGGAATGGGGAAGATGGTGATGGAAAAAAGGCTTCAAGCGGGATATATTTTTATGAAATTGAAGCCGGGGATTTCAGTCAAACTAAAAAGATGCTATTGTTGAAGTGATTAAACTTAGAAATCCTATTGCAGTTGATCAGTCAAGTGGTAATTTCCATACCACGTTATTGCCCATACAGCATCTGGCATCATAAGCGATGACCGGGCATTTGACCATGAATAAAAAGAAGATGTTTTTGTCAATTCCCTCATTGGTTTTCATTTTCAAGTGTTTAAAATGTAGAAGTCCTTTTGAGAAGATAATCTGGATTTCTTAATCTTTTTTTTCTGCACCAGAAGATTTAAATACTTCAAAAGCTCGTTTAGATGAACGCCTAAAGAAACTGCCATCTCCTCTTTTCTGCAGGGTCTCCTTTTAAGAAGATCTATGATTCTTTGTTCTAAGTCCCTGCGAAATACCTTCTTCTCATAATGTTTAGTAAAATCGTAGATCAGTTCCACTTTCAGATTGGGATCAAATAACTTCTTGATTTTTAAAAGCTTCTCTTTTTTCAAGGGTTTAGCCTGTGGATCATTGGGAGGACGAATTACTGTGTTAAGCTCGATCTTATCATTTTTTAAGTCTTTTACAAACTCATTTATCTTTTTTATCTCTTTTTCTGAATCATTGATACCCTTAACCAGCATTATCTCCAGTCGAATTCCACCATCAAAATCCCGGGTGAACTTTTTGATACCATCCAAGACTTTTTTGACATTCAATCCCATAGCTGGACGATTTATCTTCTTGAAAATTCCTGAAGACACTGCGTCCAATGATGGAACAACTAAATCGGCTAAGGCTAAATCCTCCCTGACGTTTTTTCTCCACAATAATGATCCATTGGTCAGAACTGCAACAGGTATTGATGTGATTCTTTTTATCTTTCGAATAAGAGTGCCCAGGTCTTTATTCAAAGTGGGCTCGCCTGATCCGGAAAAGGTGATATAGTCAATTTTTTTATTCTCGGATATGGCTGTTTTTATTTCCTTTAAAACAGTAGCTGGATTTACGTATGATTTTCTCCTCAGGGTATGAAATGTAGTCTTGCCTAACTGGCAGTAGATACAGTTATAGGAGCAGACTTTGTAGGGAACTATATCCACCCCTAAGGAAAAACCAAGTCTTCTGGAGGGAACCGGACCGTAGGTTAATCTTTTTACCTCTTCAATCTTTGCTCGATCTTTTCCCATACTTTTTTGATGTTTTCTATCAAACCTGAGTTTTTGTATTCTACAATAGTTTTGCCCTGTACCATAGCTTGGGTGAATGAATTATCAAAGGGAATTTTATTTAAGA
>JBARPA010000454.1:0-1608 GCA_049642665.1 Candidatus Zixiibacteriota bacterium | reverse complement strand
TCGGTTCCCATTCTGATTACTGAGAGCGAGTCATCCACAAATGCGGGAATGATATCGAAGTTCTCCACTAGATCATTCCGATCCTTATATAATTCCCGAAGCATAACGCAGGATTTTTCACCGATCTTGGTCAGTTGAGCTTTGAGATACCCCATAAGACCATCCAAGGCATCATCATTAACATCCATAAGATTCAGCCTGAATCTGACATTTTTGTTTTCCGGTTTAAGCTTTGATTTGGCCATCTCCCCTGCCATCAAAAGGGCAATGCCCGAACCCATCTTCCCAGCAGCTCCGATAATTGTGACATTTCTGATTCTCTCATCGAAATTCATAAATTAACCTCCATAAATAGGCGTTTAATTTTATACGGATTGAAACTTACTTTCATTTTTCAAGGATCTTTTTCTTAATTAACCAAAGCTGAGACTCAATCTCACCTGCATAAACTATAGTTTGAGAATTTTTTCACAAACTATTTCAAAAAAATTTATAATGTCAAGATGTTCATTATAATATATAATTTTTTCTTTCACAAGAAATAATTGACTTTTTATTCTTTTTTGTTATCAGGAATCTCCAATTCGATCAGGGAATCCTCGGTGTCCACCATATCATCCTGGGAGAAGTTGACTTTCTTAACTACTGCTTCACAGGGTGCTTTGACCTCGTGCTCCATCTTCATAGCTTCAACAATAGCTAAGCTCTGGTTTTTCCTAACCTTATCCCCTTTTTTAACCAGTATTTTCAGGACTTTCCCGGGCATTGGCGGGGAAACTGTACCTTTGGCCTCCATCCCATCTGCCTCAGCTATTCCTCTTACCCCTTTACTCTCCTCAGCCTCCTGTATCAAAAACTCCTCCCCTCCTATGGAAAAATATCTCTTCCCCTCCTTCTCAGCCCAGTACACAGTAAAACTTTCATCGCCTATTAATAATGATAAACAATTTGGAGAAACAACAGAGGATTCCACCTCGATTTTCTTGTTTCCCAGATCCACAAAGAAGTGATTCTCTTTAGCTTCGATCAGAACTTTACAAATCTGTTCTTTAATTATAAATTCATATTCCATTTTTTGTCTTTGGACCTCCGACTGCGGACAGCGGACTATTAATTACTTCCTAACTCCCATTTACCTAAATCCAGCCACGGGTCAAAGGTCGACTCCTTAACTACTTTCATTGTACCATGTGTTTTGTTGAATGAACCGATTGCTGCTGCTATTAAAGCTTGATCCAGAAATCTCTTTTCTTTTCTCTTCTCCTTCCAATCGCTCATATTTTTGGGGATGAAATCGGTTTGAGTACGTCCGGCTATGAATTCCGGGTGTCCCATCACATCCTTGAGAAATTCGATCTGAGTTCTTATCCCCAGAATGATGTAATCTGAAAGGGCAGCCACCATCTTTTTTCTGGCAGATTCTCGATCCTCTGCCCAGGTGATAAGCTTTGCCAGTATGGGATCATAATGCATGGGCACCTCAAGGCCGGAGTAGATCCCGGAATCGTTTCTTATTCCGGGTCCGTTTGGTTCCTTAACAAATAGTATTTTACCAAAGGAGGGTAGAAAATCGTTATCCGGGTCCTCAGCATAGATACGGCATTCGAT
>JBARPA010000453.1:0-4672 GCA_049642665.1 Candidatus Zixiibacteriota bacterium | reverse complement strand
CCCCTGAAGTCGGGTATCATACCAGGTGGCGTAAACGTAACTGCCCTCCGATTTGATCTGGGGTAACATGGAAGGAAGCCCGATCCCGCCAACATCCAGAGGACCGATATCAGGTGATTGCCAGGTGGCTCCATTGTCCGAGGAATAGTCGAAAAAAACCTCGCTGAATCCGGATATCCGGTAGTCCTCCCAGCCTAGGTACACGTAATTTCCCTGGATATCCATCGAGGGATTAAAGCAGGTGTTGCCAGTACTGTCACTTACCCTTACATCAGTACCCCAGCTTACTCCATTATTTGTGGAGCGGTTGTAAAATATCTCAGATATTCCGGGCATACTTCGATCCTCTCCCCAGCAGACATACACGTAATTGCCCGTACACTCCAGGCCGCCGCGAAGGGGCAATTGACACCAGGATCCAAATCCCTGGCTGAGCTTCACAGAATTAGCTTGCCAGGTAACTCCGTTGTCCGTGGAGTAGTTGAAATAGGGGTGATATGACACGCCGCTGCGCATGTCCAGCCACATGCAGTAAACATAACTTCCCTGACAGGCAAGACGGGGATAACGGGACATATTTGCACCTGCTAAATCCCCCAGATCTATTCGGGTAGGCGCTCCCCAGACCGCACCGTTGTCAGTGGAGCGCATAAAATAGATGTCGTCATTGCCCGACCTGTTATCCTGCCAGGCAAGGTAAACATAGGTTCCAGTGCTGGCTATGCTGGGATACATGGAAGTGGCCATTGCGCTTCCGTCCATGTGCTGATCTGCCTTCCAGGTCTTGCCATAGTCTAAGGAGCTGGTGAAGTAGATGTCCACGAAACCTCCCGGCGACCTGTAATCGTGCCATACGCAGTAGACAAAATTCCCGGAACTGCTCAACTCCAGCATCTGTGAGTTATTTAAACCCGGGACGTCAGTATTATCCAGAGGTCCTGTGGCTCTCAGCTCCCAGGTCTGGCCATTGTCAGTTGAACGGTTGAAATAAATGTCACTACCCATTCCGTTCCTGTAGTCCTCCCAGGCTATGTAAACGTAATTCCCATTTCGGATAATCTCCGGCCTGTCGCTGGGAGAGCCTCCGGGATCGTCGCCACCATCCACTCTTATCTCAGGATAGCCGTCCGGGTCGGAGATATAGGTGATGTAAAGCTTTTCCGGGTCTGATGGGTCTCCTGCTGCAGAGGGAAAGCTTTTCGCCTTGAAGTTGTTGCAAGCGGTTGTATACAAGGGCGGCGCCAGAAAGTTAGCCCCCTTGATATCTGTTCCAAATGTCTGCCCTCCATCTACCGATTTGTCCACGTACAAAGACCCGGGCACACCTCCTTTAAAATAACAGTCATACCAGGTTATGTAGACGTCCCCATCTGCTCCCACAAAAGGAAAAGCCCCTTCAGCATAGGCTGTCTGGGGTGGATTGTCGTTTATTTTTATTGGAGTTGAAAAAGAGAGGCCTCCATCTGTGGAGCGGGCAAAGTATATGTCTGAATTCTGACCCAGGGTGTCATCTCTCTGCCACCCCACATAGATGTTTCCGACAAAGGAACTGGCGCTGTTGGTATCCACAGTCATGAAACATTTGTCCGCAAAGGGCACCGCAGAGCCGCCAGAATAAACCAGAGAATCAGCAGCAACCGGATTTAACCAGTAGCGGCCACCATCGGTCGATTTACACACGAAAATCCCGCTTTTCCCGTAAAACCAGTTTCCCTCAAAGGAAAGAAAACAGGCGTAAACGTTCCCGTTGATGTCCGAAGCCACCGAGGGGTCGCCCGTGGTCTGCCAAACGTAGGGCAGCTGCACGTCGGTCCAGGTATAACCGCTGTCCGGACTGTAGCTAACCCCCAGGGTCTTGCCTATGTCATTGTAAGCTACCACGATGTTCAGCAAGTCTCCGGTAAAGTGACGATTAATGGTTATGCTGGGCTCGTTTTGAATACTGCTGTCAGTATCTTGATTCACCTTCACGTCCCCTCCGGCCAAAACCATGATCACGCCAAAGAAAAGAACCACAATTCCTATTAGACAGAAATATTTGAAAAATCGCATTTTAAATCCTCCTCTTGTTTTGGAATTATGGGGTAATTTTATCCATTTAACTATCTTGCACATAATCGGCAAAAAGCCCTTTCGGGTTAATTTACCAAAAATCGTAAAGATGTCAAAGTAATTAGTTTTGAGGAGTTGACAATAAAAGGAACATTATTGTGCTGAACAAGTTGTAGATAGAATTGAAAAGTTTCCTTCACCCCTGACTAATTCAGTTAGTAATTAATTGGGGAGCTTTTGTTATGAAAAACAAAAAGCCCTCCAATCTTGGAATCGGAGGGCTTTTCAATCTAAGAGACAGGATCCATCACTTCAGCATCAAGATTTTCCTGGTCTTAACAGAATCTCCCGCTTCTAATGTATAAAAGTATACCCCACTGGCGACTTCCTGATCCTCGTTGTCTTTAGCATCCCAAATCACATTCTTTCGACCGGCTAATTGATATTCATTTAGGAGCAACCTGACTTTCTGACCTAACACATTGTATACAGTAACTTTAACATGGCAATTCTGAGGTAGTGTGTACTCGATTGTCGTCCTTGTGTTAAAAGGATTGGGATAGCTATTATCTAAACTAAACTCATTCGTCATTTCAGCGGGGAGTCTGGATGGACCTTTATGGATGATGTTCACACAGTCTTCACCCTTTATCTCAGCACCAGCATAGGTCATTCCGGTAAGGGTTAATATTCTTTGCTCTCCGTCCCCAACTGGCTGAAGTGCTGTGAAAATCTCCTGACGATCGAATTTCAAGGTCAGATCCGTATATCCATCAGCTGCATTAACAGCACAAGTACAGCTATCTTCCTTGAGATCAACCGGTGCGCTCACATCATCGAAGTTCCACCTTAGAGGAGCGACCCCTTCCAATAGTAATGAAACCGGATCAATTGTCATAACATCAAAATCCTCCGTGCCCAGGATGGCCACTGGCAAAACACCTTTGGCCTTGGTGTTAAATGGATTAGGGCAGGACCCGGGTTTGATGTCCAGATGGACAAGGGAGACCACCTGGGAATTTACACTGATCTGAACTAACTCCGAATCCGCTGAATTACCATCTGAAGCGACAAAAATCACATCATAAATACCGGATTGGCTGTAAATCGGAGTAAAGGTAAATGAACCTGAACCGTTACCAGAATCAACAAAAGTTGCATTGCCCGGTATATTTTCCGCAGTCAATGTGATAAGATCACCGTCTGGATCTGAGGCACATACTCTTAATCCTAACGTATCTCCTACTGATACCTCCTGGTTGCCAATAGGGTCCAGTACAGGAGCCTGGTTATATTCCCCAAGAACTATAGTCTCAATTTTCTGTGGATCGGATCCCGAAACTGTAGTCAGGAACTGTCCCACTCCATCTGCGGCACCCTGTGCCTGAACAAAGATAGTATCACCAGTATTATATGCTAAAACTGTACCGTCCTCGGAGTTTTTCAAGTCTCCTAAATTCAAAGACCAGATGCCATTCGGGTAAGTCAACCGGGATAAGGGATATGACCAGCTACCACCTGATTTGATCTGTACCATGACTATTGTTCCCCTTGCTGGGGTAATACCATCATGTAGCATGACCCAACCAAAAATCACATAAGGGACACCATTGCCCGCAAAAGCAGTGGTGAAAGAGTAGGAAGCGCCTTCGTTGTTATCAGTTATTCCTCCTGAGACCACTTCAAAATAGTAAATCGTGTTGGCAGACAAACCTGCGATCTCTACATAGTGCACGTCATCATCTGGTCTTGTGTCGCAGGCTGTATTTTTTAATGCATCCATGGTCAGGCCATAGTTCACGCACCCATTTGAGCTGTCCGGAGTGATCCATGTTATAGCGGCAGATGAGCTGGTCAGATTTGAGACCTGTACCTGAGAGATCTGACTCGATGCGGATGAAAGGGCGAGAACAACTGATAAGCAAGTTAAGGCGAGTACCCTCAAAATCGTTTTGCTAATGCCCATTCTCTCCCCCCTTTCGGTTATAATGTTGGAAAGCTTTACACGCTCATTTGTAAATTCGTTTTGCTATTTTATCTTACCTCCCCCCATGCCTTCCCCAAAAAGGGATAATTTTATTTTTTGTTCTTTCGTTTTACTCTACCATAACCCTCAAAAGCTTTTGTATTGCCGGGATCTATCGATAAAGCAAACTGGTATTCGGTTTTTGCTTTCTCAAACCTTCCCAGGGATTCATAGGATTGACCCAGGAAAACTCGGATTTCAGAAACCCAGAGTTTGTCACCTTTATTTAATTCAATGGCCATTTCGAAACTTGGGATTGACTTCTTGAAATCACCAATTTTCTGGAAAGCTAATCCCCTATAATAGAAAGCCTCGTAATTGTTCGGGTCTTTGTCTATTGCTTTGTTAAATTCCTGTAAAGCCTTGCGAAATTTTCCTTTGTAAAAGAATTTTTTTCCGCTTTCCACATGATTACCTGACGCCACCTTTTGTCCATAATTTTTTGCCCTTGCAGGGGGTGATGATTTCTTAACCATTACCACATGTCTGCTGGAGCATGATAGAAAACCAAGAAAAGAACAAACGATAATTAAGAATTCAATCTTTTTTATAAATGACATGCTCATATTTCCTCCCTTTAGCCCTCTATTATAA
>JBARPA010000452.1:0-3738 GCA_049642665.1 Candidatus Zixiibacteriota bacterium | reverse complement strand
GATTCAAACAGACCCCAACGAGGAAAATCGTAAATAGGCAAGCTTTGATTGTTCTGTTATTTTTCATCTTCTGATTTGTCCAAGATCTTTTGGGCAAATTTAGCTGCCCTGGTATGGGGATGTTTTTTGGTTGTTTCAAGCAGAAAATTTTTCTGTTGAGATGGCTCTTTTCCTCTGACAAGAAATGCAATGATCCCTCTAGAATATCCAGAGTCCGGAAATTTCTCAAGGGTTTCTACTTTTAAATTTCTGCATTTTTCTGCATCACCTTTATAAATTTGATAAGAAGCAGCGAGATAAAAATAGGCTGTTTCAACATAAACGCTTTTAGGGAACTTCTGGATAAGTGTTTCAAAGTTTTCAATAGCTGATTCCGATTCCTTAGAGATTTGAGCACTATACCCATTCTTGAGTATTGTTAGTGCCTCCTTTTCGGAACCTGCAGGTTCTTTAACTTCGAAGTTTGTTTTCTGACTGTTAATTATCCCGGATTTAGATCCATAATAGGTTGCTTGAACGGAATATTCTCCTGGTCTCAATCTGAATCTTATCAAGTCTTCTCGATTACCATAATATTCAAGAATATTGTGACAATTATATATTTGCTCGCCTGATTGCATTAAATGCCCTGAACCTGCAAAGTCAGCTTTCACACCTACATAAGGTAAAGTATCCCCTTTTTCATTTATAATCTGAAGCTTAGTGTCTCCACAAGGGATACAAGGACCAAATGTTCTCACCGTATCTTGACTGATGTTAGTGAGAGTTATATCTAACCAGATAGGCTCACTTACAACATACATTTCTTTTGATAGGTCAGTTTCCAGCTTTAGTTTTTTGGTGTTAGCTTGGAGATGCACGGTTGTTAAAATTATTATCGTTATTATCATCCATGTCTCAATATTGCTCTTCATTCTTTTCTCCTTTCTAAATTCACCAAGTTACCTTTTTACATTTTACCAAACAAGAGTCACAAAAGTGAGGGTTTATTGAGACATCTTTGTCAGTACAAGTCGCAATTTTGTCCTGACCCATAACACAGCTACTGTCGTTGTGCTCTGATCTCATCCAAGTTCCGTCACACATTTCTGTGAGATTTCCTCTCATCTTACTCCTTGATCTAAAAGAAAACCAGACATTTCTTTCTTTAAAAAATGCTTAGCATAACCGATTTTTTCCCTTTATTTCAAGGCAACAATTTTTAATTCCCCAACGCCCACTTATTTGCCCCTTCTAATTATAATCTAACTTTTTTTTCAAATCTGTCAAGCAAAATGAGAAAAATAGTGGTCGGGTAGGGTGCCCGACCTGCGAAGAAATTTAAAAGAATTTCCCTCTGGCGGAGGCCAGCCCACAGGGTCTTGAGAAGGGCTACCCAATCTAAAAAAGTTCTCTGGTGGCTGTCAGCGCACAGGATATTGAGAAGGTTTATCCAATCGTTTGGAGTCATTGCGAGCCCGAAGGGCGTGGCAATCTATTTAGATTGCTTCGTCATCTCCCGCCAAAGGCGGGTGACTCCTCGCAATGACGTGGGGTAGACCAGTGGCCTCTGTCACTGGTCAATACATTTCAGATAATGAATTGTGCTTTATCTTAAAAGGAAATCCTACCACCAGGACCAGATCTCTACCCTTAAGTAGCGGATTATTCTTCTGGTTAAGACATTAATAAGACTTCGTTTGCCGCAGTAGATTTTGGCATGGCCGGTCATCCCGGGCTTTAAAAGGTGTTCGGTGTTTGCCACCTTGCTGGTTATTCGGAATACCTTCCTTGAACCTATGGTCTCGGATTGATGGGAGATTCTGGAAACCTCTCCGAAAAATGATTCAAAGGGATAGCTTCTGACCTTGGTTTTAATCCTTAATCCGGGCTTGACCACGTCCATATCTTTTTCAGAAACATAAATCAAAACTCTAACTGTATCGATGTTTTCGATACTTAAAAAGTTGCTGTCTGTCTTCACCATGGTTTCAATCCCGGAGATGGGAGTTTTGATCTCAGAGGCTTTAATCTGCTCCTCCAATAGTTCTGCCTCTGCCTTGAGTTTTTCCACTTCTGCTTGAGCCATTCTCAATTTCTCCGGTTTTGTCCCGGCTTCTAAAATCTTGAGATCGTTTTCTGCAATATCCTTTTCCTTAATCAGAACAGAGTGATCGGTGGTGATTTTTTCTAATTCCTCCTCGCTTATCAGATTCTGCTCTGAAAGCTTTTTAGCCCTGTTCAGTTCAGACTTTTTAGATTTGAGCTTCAATTCAGCCTGGATCACCTTGTCTTTAGCATTCTGAATTTCCTCCGGCTCGGGCCAGTTCTCAAGAAGCTGGTAATTGGCTTCTGCTTGTTTGATTCTGGCGTTTATCTCCTTTAGCTGGGTTTTGTACTGGGTGGAGCTGAATGAGGCTATTACCTGTCCCGGCTTCACCATATCCCCCTCCTTTACCCTGGTCTCCAGATTGACCACAGCGTAATCCGAGGAGATCAATTTAAAAAAATTGGTCTCCTTTTTCTCCTGGCTTTTTGCCAGAAAAATATTCTCCTGAACATAACCGTCAGGCTGTGTAATCAAGGTATAGGATTCCAGGGGTGCGATCTCGCAGTTGCTGGAGACCCTTAACTGAATCGGGAAAAGTAAAAGAAAAAGAAGTAGAGCACAAATTATGATTGCCCATCTGATGATCTTTTTCGGTCTCAAAATATCCTCTTTTTTGACCAGAAAAAAGCTCACAAATCCAGCCAGAAAAACCTGGGCTGGATGCTTAAAGATAAAATAGATCAAAGCCAAAAACAAGACAAATCCATAACCCTGAAAATTATGTACCAGAAAGTTTTCCACCTTAAAGAAGATATAACCTAAAAGTAAAATGGAATAGATAATAGATAGACTTCCATAAAGGGAGTAGATATTTTTCTCCTTGGGCGTGACCTTAGCTTCCAATACTTCCAATTTCAAGATGTTCTTCTTGAAAACAGAGTTCAGATAACCGAACGCCTTCTTTCTGAGGTTGGGTATTTCCAAGTAATCTGACAGAAGGTAGTAGGCGTCGAATTTCATCAGGGGATTGAAATTGAACAACAAAATCACTCCGGAAGTTAACATTATCACGAACAGGAAGCTATTGAGCTGGGTTTGGATATCGGTTATTCTCCAGAGTGTGGTTGCAGATGCCCACAGGAAAACATGAATGTAGATTCCGGCAAAGGAGACCCAGAGTTTTTTCGATTTCTCCTTGAAGAGCCAGGCATCGGACACGTTGGTGAAAAAAGCAGGCTGCAGATAGATCAGCAAAAATCCCATCTCGTGAACATCTCCACCGTATTGTTTGCAGGTCAGGGCGTGCCCCAGCTCGTGAATTATCCCGATAAAAAAGATGGCAATCCAGAGCTTAAAGATGGTGGTGATGCGATAAAGCCCCCGAAGAGAGTATCCCAGATCGCTCCAGTTAAAGATGGTGATGAGAATGCCCAGTATTATCACTAAAATCGAAAAGATAAAAAATCCGGGCGTGAAAAGAAAATTCACCCTTTTTAAAAGTTTATCTAAGAATCTGTTGGGATCAAAGGCTTTGACTTTCAGAAAAAAGATTCTTCGAAAAATACTTTTCTTTTTCTGAGCTTGATATCGTAGCTTTGAAAGCTCCCTTTGAGATACCTCCCCCTCCAGGAAGCCGGCCCTCTCCAATTTTTCAATGAATTTGTCTAAGGTTTCAGGGGATACTTTGACATTAAGTTTCTGATGCAGTT
>JBARPA010000451.1:0-2422 GCA_049642665.1 Candidatus Zixiibacteriota bacterium | reverse complement strand
CCCCATGGGAGGGAAATAGTAAGCTATAATTAGGACTTTCTTTGAAGGCATATATTACTCTTTAATCAATTCCAAAAAACTATCCTCGATTCTTTTCATATTATCTTGCCACAAAGCTCTCTTTTTTATAAGAGCAAGATTTTCCCCTCTGATCCTATTTAAATTTTCAAAATTGTCAATAGCGTAAATGATCTTTTCAGCTAATGCCTTGTGATCCTCAGGTGAAAACAAAAAACCGTTCTTCCCATCCATTATCCATTCCCTATTACCAGGGATGTCGGTAACAACAGGTATAATCCCTGAAGCCATAGCTTCCAGCAGTGCCACCGAGGTGCTGTCCGAAAGGGATGTTGACAAGTAAAGATGAGCCTGTTGAAAAAGATTAAGAAATTCTTCTCTGGGCAAAAAATCCTTGAACTCCACATATTCATTCAAGCCTAATTTTTGCGACAATCCAAGCAGATTCTGCTTTTGAGAACCTTCTCCGATAATGATGAATTTGACTTTTCCCTTAAATTTTTTAACTACCTCTGAAGCTGCCAGAACCAGAGTTTTCAGATTGTACAATGGCTCCAGTTTTCTAGCGCTTAAAATGGTGAAGGTTTCCTGGGAGGGTCGTTTTCCCTTGCATTTTTCTAAAAGGCTCTGGTCGACTCCCATAGGTGAGATGACTATCTTTTTTTTTATCACTCCAAGTTTTTCTATAGCATCTGCCATATCCTGACCATCCGAGGTTAAAAGATCAGCTTTACTCAAAGCGTGTTTCACTCTGAGTTTGTGAAGAAAGGACTTTTTAGGGGAGATCAGGACATCTGAACCCCAGCAGGAAACAACCAAAGGCCTGAATCCGGTTAAAGCCCCGGTGAAACCATAAGCCGATGCGAAATGAGCATTCAGCATATGGGGGGCTATCTCCTTCAGTATATATTTGACCTGGGGAACAGCCAGGATGAATTTTAAGGCATTGACAGGCGAATTTGATTTCAGGATATGATGATAAGCCTTAGTCCGGATACCTTTTTCCAGGGATAGCAGATGGCACTGGTGACCTTTTTCTGCAAAATAGTTCACCCATCTTTGAGTGTGATAGCTTTTTCCATCTGCCAGAAAGCAGATTCTCATTTCATTGCTCTTTATTCAACCAATAAAAAGTTTTTGGTAATGGCAGCACTGTTCACTTTTTTCGTGAAATATTTCTTATTCTATCCAGGAGTTTTCCCAGTCCTTTTTTCTTATCGTGTATTAGATATTCATATCTTTGAGCCCCCCAGGATTCCTTGAATTTTATCATCCCCTCTGCGAATTCAGGCGTGGTGCCGAAATTGAAAAATTTGAAACCATTCTTTTTTGCCCAGAGTATGCTGAAGAGGTATTTCAGGTCGTTAGGTCTTAAATCCAACTCCCGGGAAGCGGAGGCGCCCTTCCAGGCATAAACTGTGTCTTTAAAAGCGAAGTTTATCAAACTGGCAATCAGCTTTTCGTCCTTCAACACAATCACCCACTTTAAAAGGTTCCTTTTCCCCATTATTGAGAAAATGTTTTCAAAGAATCTGAGAGTGTATTTTAACGGCTTCACCTTATGTCTCCGATAGGTGTCCATTAAAAGCTTGTAACATTCCCTTACATCCTCTAAAGAACGGATGTCTTCAGCTTTACCCCCTCTTCTCTGCGACTGCCTGATCTTTTCCCTCCTTTTCTGGTTGAAACTTGCCAGGTAATCATTTTCATCTATCCGGTCCAGGGAGAGCATGTGGGAATATATTCTTCTGGAACGAAACCCCAGATTACAGAGGTGATGTTGAATGGAGAAAAAATCGACCACCTGAGCCTGGATAACTCTTTCCTTTTCAATAATCTCTTTAAGTTTTTCATAGACGGGAAAAACGATTTGGTCATCTGCCTTTATTCTCTTAATTATTCCACCATAGGTGTCGAAGGGCATGGAGTACAAACTTTTCAAACCAAACTTTTCCCGTTGCCATATAGGGATTCCGGCCAGATAATCCCCCTTCTCATCTGTACAGACAATAAAAAAGGAATTGGATCCGGGAAAGCTTTTTTCCCACACCTCTGCCCAGGATTTGGTGTGATAGACCGTGCTTTGAGGGGATTTTTCCAGAAGTTCGTTCCATTTGTCCTCATCCAGGCTGCTGGTACTCGCAATCTCTACTTGCATAGAGAACTACTCTCTTATCACCGCTATTTTTCCAACGTGGGTATTACCCTCAGCATCGGTAACCAGGAAAAGATAGACACCTGCTGAGATCAGTTCTCCGGATTGATTTCTCAGGTCCCATTTCCAGTTTCCTTCGGAGGTGATCTCTTTTATGAACTCGCCAGCTACGGTAAATATTTTGATTTTGGATCCGAAAGGGGGGAGCGTGAAGCTAACCCTCTCCTCTCCTGTTTTTATCACTGCGGG
>JBARPA010000450.1:0-8111 GCA_049642665.1 Candidatus Zixiibacteriota bacterium | reverse complement strand
GGTCAAAGATCACCGAACAGGCGTGGAAACATCAGATACCCAGGCAGTGATGGATGGCGAGATTGATGAATTCATCCAGGCATTTCTGAGCAAAAAGGCAGAATAGGAGATTATACATTGTTCTGTCTATAACATTTCTTTACAACGTCATTGCGATCCCGCCGCAGGTGGGAGAAGCAATCTCCTGCAGAGATTCTTCGCTTCGCTCAGAATGACAAATAGGATGCTATAATAGATTCACAGGAGGTAAAACCAAATGATCTGCTGGAAGTGTGGCAATGAGATTCAGCTCGATTCAAAGCCAGCCCGAAAGGATACCTGCGATAAGTGTGGATCATACCTAAAGTGTTGTTATAACTGCAGTTTCTATGATCGCGGTGCCCACAACCAGTGCCGGGAGCCCCAGGCCGAATGGCAGGGAGACAAGGAAAAAGCCAACTTCTGCGACTATTTCCAGCCCAGGAAAACTGGCGCTTCTAAAGGTAGAAGATCGCCTAAAGATAACGCAAGAAAGAAATTGGATGATCTGTTTAAGGATTGAACACTTCTATTTCAATAACTTTCGTAAAAATATATCTGGATTAAAGGAAAGGATTATAAATGAGCATTATTTTAAACATCAGAGAGAAGGCTAAAAAAAGAAAAAAAAGGGTGGTTCTGCCTGAAGGGACAGAAGAGAGGATGATTAAGGCGGCTAAGATTATCCTTGACGAAAAGATTGCCGATGTGACCTTGCTTGGTAATAAAGACGAGATTAAAAAATTAGCTGATGCCAATGAATTGAGTTTGAATCAAGTAGAAGTAATAGAACCACTTAACTCTCCCGACTTAGAGGAATACTCGAACGAGTATTTTGAACTAAGGGAAAAGAAGGGGATGGCTATAGACAGGGCCAGGGAGTTCATGAAAAACCCTCTTTTTTATGGCGCTATGATGGTAAGGAAGGGAATGGTGGATGGTTCTGTGGCTGGTTCAATCAATACTACCGGTGATGTTTTAAGAGCCGGGATTCATATTATTGGTCTGGCTACCGGAATCTCCTCTGTGTCCAGTTCTTTTCTGATGATCCTTCCTGAATTCTTAGGTCAGAAGGACAAGGTATTTGTCTTTGCTGACTGCGCAGTCATTCCTGACCCTGACCCCAATCAACTGGTGAGCATTGCCATATCCTCTGCAAAGACGATGCAGGATCTGGTAGGAGAGGAACCAAAAGTTGCTATGCTCTCATTTTCCACTAAGGGTAGCGCAAAACACGAGTTGGTGGATAAGGTAACTAAAGCCACAGACCTGTTGAGGGACTTTGCGCCCGATCTGAAGGTGGACGGGGAACTGCAATTGGATGCTGCTATAATTCCTGATGTGGCTAAGAAGAAATCTCCTGAAAGCCCGGTTGCAGGGCAGGCTAATGTCCTGATATTCCCTGATCTGGATGCAGGTAATATTGGATACAAGCTGGTTCAGAGAATGGCTAAGGCTGAGGCTATTGGTCCCATTATTCAGGGGCTGGCCAAGCCTGCCAATGACCTTTCCAGAGGATGCAGTGTTGACGATATAGTTAATGTAACAGCTATTGCCATGTGCCTGGCATAAGATGGGATGTAGAAAATGGCTAATATAGATATGAAAAAAATAAAATCGATTTTTCTGGCAGGGGTGATTCAGGGATCAAACAAGGGTATGGTTCTACACAAACAGGATTATAGAAAGGATCTGAAAAACATATTGAAAAAATACCTGCCTGAGGCTGAGATAATAGATCCAGTGGAGAATCACCCGGATTCAGCTTTTTATGATTATCAAGAAGGTGAAAGGGTTTTTCACCATTCCATAAAGAGATGTTGTGAATCCGATCTTGTTGTGGCATACATACCTGAAGCCAGCATGGGCACGGCCATTGAGATGTGGGAATGTTTTAAAAACAAGGTACCCATCTGGACTGTTTCGCCTCTTAAGGGGAACTGGTCAGTGAAATTTCTATCCACCCAGATATTCGAATCCATAGAGGAGCTGGAGAGGTTCTTGAGGAATAATTCAAAAAAATAGGGAAATCTTGCGTTTTGATTAAGTAAGAGTAACTTCGGCGAAAGGTGTATTGAGATGCCTACTTACGAGTATGAATGTTCATCCTGCGGACACAGGTTCGAGGAATTTCAGGGAATAATGGATAAACCCATAAGGACCTGCCCCAGGTGTGGGGGAGAGGTCAAGCGTCTTATATCCGGGGGCGCTGGGTTGATCTTTAAAGGGAGCGGGTTTTACATTACCGATTACCGCAGCGAATCCTACAAGAAAAGGGAAAAGGAGGAGAGGAAAACTCATTCGGAAATTAAGAATAAAGATGTAGTTCCAAAGCCTGCAAAAAAGGATTCGTGAATTTAGACCAGCCACTGTTTTTCAAAAGGTTCCTTCCATCTCTTGCTGTTGAATAACTTATAACTCGATTTATTACAGAAACAGTCATCACAAAAACTCCCTACCAGTTGGTATTCAATCAATTCCCATTTAAAACAACTAAGCCTTCATTTAACATATATGAAACATTGTTTAGTTGTTTTCGAACATAAAGTTAGGATTTGTGTCGGTAATCAAAAATTGCTTTGTATTTTTTGATTGACAATTGATTGTTATTTTGTGAAATTGTAATTGGCATTGCTTTATAGATATGATCGGTAAAACCATTTCGCATTATCGAATCTTAAATAAGTTAGGTGAAGGGGGTATGGGGGTGGTGTATAAAGCTGAGGACATCAAACTCAAACGCACAGTAGCTTTGAAATTCCTCCCACCCCAGGCAGTGGGGAACCAGGAACAAAGAGTCCAACTCTTTAATGAAGCTCGGGCTGCTGCGGCACTGGATCATCCCAATATCTGTACTATCCACGAAATCATGGAAGCTGAAGGTCAGGCTTTTATAGCTATGGGGTATATTCAAGGCCAAAGTCTGAAAACCAGGATTGCATCAGGTTCTCTGAAACTGGATCAAACAGTATATATAGCCATTCAAATTGCAGAGGGTCTCAAGGAAGCTCATGAGAAGGGAATCATCCATAGAGACATCAAAAGCGCTAATATCATGGTAACCGATAAAGGTCAGGTTAAGATCATGGACTTTGGATTAGCTAAGCTGGCAAAAGATATTCACCTGACCAGCATTGACAGGACAGTGGGAACAGCAGCTTATATGTCTCCGGAGCAATGTCGTGGGGATGAAGTAGATCATCGCACTGATATCTGGTCATTGGGGATTGTATTATATGAGATGCTAACCGGACAGTTTCCTTTCAAAGGTGAATATGAGCAGGCAGTAATATATTCAATTCTAAATGAGGAACCAGGATCGATTACTTCTTTGCGACCTGATATTCCAACAGAGATGGAGCGAATTGTGAAAAAAACCCTGGAGAAGAATGCGGATTCCCGTTACCAGATGACGTCAGAGGTAATAACCGATTTAAAAAAGCTCAGAAAAAAGTTTGAATCTGATATATCAAAAGAGAAAGAGTTGTCCGAAAAGCCACAACCTTCCATAGCCGTTTTGCCATTTACTAATCTAAGCGGTGATAAAGAACAGGAATTCTTCTGCGATGGAATGGCTGAGGAGATCATCAATGCCCTGGCACATGTGGAAGGACTCCGGGTGGTTGCCCGGACTTCTGCTTTTTCGTTCAGAGGTCAGGAGACAGACATCCGGGAGATCGGGCGGAAACTTAGCGTTGAGAATCTACTTGAGGGAAGCGTTCGTAAAGCCGGTAACCGGGTGCGTATCACTGCTCAGCTTATAAATGTGGAGGATGGTTATCATTTATGGTCGGAAAAATACGATCGGGATATAGGTGATTTGTGCTGCCCGGAAGACATATTTGGTATCCAGGATGAGATATCCTTAGCCATCGTTGATAACTTGAAGGTTAAACTTTTGGGCGATGAGAAAAAAGCCTTACTAAAGCGTTCCACTGAAAACCTGGAAGCTTACAACTTATACTTGAAAGGTCGTTATCACTGGAACAAGAGAACACCGGAAGGTTTGAACAAGGCCATAGAGCATTTCAAACAGGCAATTGAGATGGAACCGCTTTATGCCCTAGCTTATGCCGGGCTGGCTGATTGCTACAGTATGTTAGAGCAGGCTCTAATTCTTAGACCCCAGGAAGCCTATCCCAAGGCTAAGGCAGCTGCAGAGAAGGCACTAAAGATTGATAATAACTTAGGTGAAGCTCATGCCTCTTTGGGACTTGTGAAATGGCATTATGAGTGGGATTGGGAAGGTGTTGAGAGGGAATTCAAGAGAGCCATTGAACTGAATCCTAATTATGCTTCAGCCCACCAATGGTATGGAGTATTTCTTGTGTGCAATAGAAGATATCCTCAGGGCATTACGGAAATGACAAAGGCTCAGGAACTTGATCCGCTTTCACCTATTATCAATGTTGCTGCAGGATGGTTGTTTCTTCTCGCACGTCAATATGATCAGGCAATTGAACAAAGTCGAAAGGCTCTGGACATAGATCCCAACTTCGGTTTCGCTTACTACTCTATTTCATGGGCATATGAACAGAAAGGGATGCATAAGGAAGCAATTGAGGAATACCTGAAAGGAGCAGCTTCTTTTGGATTATTAAATGCAGATCAGTTAAAGTCTCTCAGGAAGGCATATTCGATATCGGGTTACCAGGGATTCTGGCAGAAGCATCTTGATATATCAAAGCAGAAATCGAAAAGAAGCTATGTCCCGGCTTATGAAATAGCTTCTATCTATGCACGCTTGGGAAATGGGAACCAAGCTTTAGAGTGGCTTCAAAAAGCATTTGAGGAACGGGACTCCGACATGGGAAGCCTCCTGGTAGATCCTTTCTTTGACAGCCTTCGCACAGATACGAGATTCAAAAATCTGCTTAAGAAGATGGGATTGGAAAAATGATCGGCAAAACTGTTTCACATTATAAAGTTTTAGAAAAGCTGGGTGAGGGCGGTATGTCTGTCCCGCTGAAGCGAAGCGAAAGCGGGAGGTGTGGTCTATGATTGGTAAAACAATATCTCATTACAGGATTTTGGATAAATTGGGCGAGGGGGGGATGGGTGTAGTCTATAAGGCTGAGGACATAAAGCTGGAACGTGTGGTTGCCTTAAAGTTTCTACCCCAGCATTTAACCGACGAAGCTGAGGAAAAGAAGAGGTTTGTACAGGAAGCTAAAGCAGCTTCGGGATTGAATCATCCTAATATAGCCACGATTTACGAGATCGATGAATATGAGGAGCAGATATTTATGGCTATGGAATACGTTGAGGGAAAAACTTTAAAACAAACCATAGGAAAAGAGCCCCTTCCCATAAAAGATGTTTTGAATATTGGAATTCAAATCTGCGAAGGGCTGAATATGGCTCATGAGAAGGGTATCGTGCACCGGGATATTAAGTCATCCAACATTATGCTTACCTCCCGAGACCAGGTTAAGATAATGGATTTCGGTTTAGCCAAATTGAAAGGAGCAGCAGATGGAACTGATACTCGCTCAACTCTGGGCACAACTGCCTATATGTCACCGGAACAGGCTCAGGGTGAGGAGGTGGACCAAAGAACGGATATCTTTTCCTGTGGTGTGGTTTTGTATGAGCTTCTGACCGGACGTTTGCCCTTTGAGGGAGAACATCAGGTTGCTATAATCTATTCCATCCTGTCTGAGGAGCCCCCATCAGTTGTTCGTTTCAACAATCAGGTTTCAGCCAGGCTGGAGGATATGGTATTTAAAGCCCTGTCCAAAGACAGAGGGGAAAGGTATCAGCACACTGACGATCTTTTAGCGGATTTGAGACGAGAGAAAAAGAACCTGGAGTATACAAAGACCACCCGAATTCCCACAGAATCCGTGTTACCTAAAACCAAAAAGAATTTATCTGCTTTAGTTGCTACCATTGCCACTATTTCAGTACTGGTATTGCTTTTTCTGTTTCTCAAAGTTTTTAGATCCGGTGTAGGTCCGGGAAAAGAGTTGCAGGCAGCAAGTAATATTCTGGCTGTGATGTATTTCGAAAATCTGAAAGACCGGGAAGACGAAAAAAGAATAGGGGAGATGATCTCCGAGCTTCTGATAACCGACTTATCTGAATCCCAATATATGAGGGTGATTTCCAGTCAAAGGCTTTTTGACATCTTGAAGATGATGGGAAAAGAGGGTCATAAAGTAGTTGACCGGACAGTAGCATCAGAAGTAGCTCATAAAGCCCAGGCAAAATATATGCTTTTGGGCAAGATTCTATCCACTGAGCCAGATTTGATTATTACCTCTCAATTAGTGGACGTGGAGAGCGGGAATGTAATAGCCTCCCAGAGAGTCTCGGGACCCGACGGCACAAACATCTTTGTATTGGTAGATAGTCTTTCCCTTGAGATAAGAAAAGATTTGGAGCTGCCCGCCCTGGCTCAAAAGCAAGATGAAAAACCCGTTGCAGATATAACCACTCAGTCGCCAGATGCACTAAGGCTCTATTTGGAAGGAAATGAGCTTTTCAATAAAGTTTATATGAAGGATGCAGCGAAAAAATTCGAACAGGCTGTGAAAATTGATACCACCTTTGCCAGCGCCTATCTTAAATTATCATTCTGCTACTCCAGTCTCCATGATATATTCCGGGCAAAAAAATATATAGCCAAGGCAACTCAATTCTCAGACAGAGTATCCAGAAAAGAGAAGTATTTGATTGACGCTTATGTACAACTGTTCCAGTCTAAGTATAAAGAAGCCCAACAAACGTTAAAAGATATGACCAGGTTTTATCCTGATGAGAAAACAGCTTATGAAGAATTAGCTAAGGTTAGTTATTCGATGGGAAATTATGAAGAGGCAATTATCAACTATAAGAAAGTGATCCAGTTGGACTCGCTGGATAAGCTGGCACACAATATGCTGGCTTATGCTTACGACGAAATGGGTCGATATGATGAAGCCATTCGGGCTATAAACAGATATATAGAATTAGCTCCAGATGAGGCTAATCCTTATGATACCCGGGGAGATCTGTACGCCTATCATTCTGAGGTGGATAAAGCCATAGAATCATATGAAAAAGCTTTAGAGATCAAACCTGAATTCACAGTCAGCATTCAAAAAATCGGGTTTATGTATCTGAACAAAAGGGAATACGAAAAAGCTGAGCAATACTTCCAAAGATATGGCGATGTTGGCACCAAAATGGATGAGTCGATTTCGCAAACTTGCCTTGCCCTGATTCCTCTTTCTCAAGGTAAATATAATCGCGCATTAGATCTTTTTAAAAAAGGAATTGCCGCAGATGAGCTGGAGGAGCTTAAATTACACCAGCATGATAAACATATGCGTATAGCTATAATTTATGCGGAGAGAAAAGATTTTGAAAAATCACTCCAGCACGGAAAGAAGTTGATCCAGCTTATGAAGGAAGCATACCCGGAGGATGTTTTTCTGTCAAAGATTTTCTACGGGATGTTTCTGGCTCTTGCAGGAGAAATAGATAGTGCTCAAGCAATATCCAAAGAGGTTGAAAAGATAATACAGGATAAAACTAAAAACCAGAAGGCTTCCTGGTATTTTCTGGAATTTCTTATAAATTATCACAAAGGAAATTTTGATCAGGCTCTGAAAATAGCCAGGCTGGCTGAAGATGATTTCAGGATCAGATTCTGGAAGACTAAAGCTCTGTTGGAAAAAGAGATGATTGGTGATGCGGTAAAGGAACTGGAGACGTTATCCAAATGGAATATACTGGAGAAAGTCAGATTGCCAATATTCTCCTTTAAAATTCCCTATCTTTTGGGAATCAGCTATGAGAGGTCAGGTTGGAAAAACAAAGCAATCGCGCAATATGAAGAATTTTTAAAGATTATGAAAGATGCGGATCCTGGAATACCTGAGGTCGAGGATGCAAAGGAGAGGATTAAGAAGTTAAGAGTTTAGTAGGGGCGTATGGCAATACGCCCCTACCTGGGGTGTATGGTAATACGCTCCTATGATGGGATATGAAATTAAAATGAGAAGTAAATCTAAAAAATATCACAGGCGATCTATACGTTTAAAAGATTATGATTATTCAAATGATGGGGCATATTTTGTTACAATCTGTGCCCACAAGAGAATATG
>JBARPA010000449.1:0-2909 GCA_049642665.1 Candidatus Zixiibacteriota bacterium | reverse complement strand
ATCTGGTAGAGACCTGGGAGGATATCGATTTATACGTTCCTCTAATGATCGATTATGAATACTGGTTCAAAAACACCATCGATTATAAGCTCGAAGATCAAATCAAGTTGGTCCACCAGATTGTCCTTGCTCACAAAGGAAGGATACATCCCTTTGTTCCCTTTGACCCTGCACGGGAGCTGGTATACCAGGTTGGAATGAATAACCCTGACGGACAACTGGAAAAATATGGCTCCCTGAATTTGGTAAAAGATGCCATTGAGAAAAGGGGGTTCATCGGAGTGAAATTGTACAACTCACTGGGATATAAACCATTAAACAACAAAGAGGTTGAAGATCATAGAAAGCTAATGGCTATACGTAACGAGAAGATGCAGTATCTGTTCAGAGGTGAAGAATACGACAGGGTATTGTCTGATTTGTACAGGTACTGTGAGGAAAACGAAGTTCCCATTACCACCCATTGCGGGATGTATGGTATAGAATCCTATCCTGATGCGAGTTTTCATTTTGGTGAAGCCAGATTCTGGGAAGACGTTCTTTCCAAGTACAAAAATCTACGCCTGAACCTGGCCCATTTTGGCTGGAACCAGAAAGTGAGATATGGTGGGGAAAAAAGCTGGGTAAAAGATATTTGCAGAATGATGAACAAATTCGAAAATCTCTACACAGACGTTTCCTGCCACCGAGTCACAACCCATAACGACAGACAAGGATATCTCTACGATTACAAAAGGATCCGCCGCGACTATCCCATTGTGAAGAAAAGGCTCCTCTTCGGCACAGATTGGCACGTTTTGAAACGGGTAAGGAATTATAAGAAATTCAAGGATGGTTACGTCGAAGTGTTGAAGCATAATAATCTCTTTACAGATGCTGAAATAAAAGATTTCCTTGGCGGGAATGCTCTGAAATTCCTGGGATTGCTGCCGGGTGGTAAAAACAGAAAAAGATTAGAGGAATTCTACAATGCCCACAAGATCGCTCAACCGAAATGGTTCAGGTGTACAGAAAGATTAAAACCACAACCAGAATGTTGTTAAGTTTAGACATTTGTTTTTAGATGGATGTTATCATCCGTCTTCATGTGGGCTGGATAATAACATCCAGCCGAAGCATAACTGTTTCTTAACATAAAGTCATATAAACAATCCAGTCATTTCAACGTATAATTAACTTATGGCAAATCATAACAAGATCGGTGTATCAACTGCTTTTCTGAGATTTTTTGATTTTGAAAACTTCATCCAGGAAGTTAAAAAACTGGACGTAGATTACGTTGAGTTTAAGGCTGATCCACCCTGTTTCTTTCCACTCAACTTGACAGATGAGGGTATTGAATTTATCAAGAGAAAACTATCGTCCTGCGATATAAAACCCATTGTTCATACCACCATCTATGATGTCAACCTGTCAAGCTTGAATCCTACCATAAGGGAAGCGTCAGTTAAGACTACATTGGATTGTCTGGAACTGGCAAAAAAACTTGGGGCTGAGATTCTGGTGGTTCACGGTGGGAATCTTCCCTCGAATTACTCCTTGAGATTGATGGAGAAGGCTAATGAGAATCTGCTTTTAAGCCTTGGGGAATTGGTTAAGGTGGCTGAGAAAAAAGGAGTGATAATCGGACTGGAGAATAATGCTAAGGGGTTCAACACTGGATTGGTCAAGAAACAGGATGAACATCTATTCTTCCTTGAAAAGATAAATTCAAGATTCTTGAAAGCTGTTTTCGACATAGGTCATGCCAATCTTTACGGACTCTCAATTGAAGACTATACCAGAAAAATCAAAGATTTCCTGGTGGAGATTCATCTTCATAATAACCAGGGTGAAAAGGATAATCATTTTCCCCTGGATCAGGGAAAGATTGACATTGAAAATTTCCTGGAATTAATAGATGAATTAGATATTTCTGTTCCTTTGATCTTAGAGATGACCTCGCTTGAGGATTATGAAAAGAGTGTAAACTTTCTAAAAGATAGGAATCTTTTGACAGTTTACGGAGCACCTTAAATACCCGGTGAGGGGGTGGAAAATGAAGGCTTTGATAATCGCTGCGGGTGATGGGGGAAGATTCCGTCCTTTAACCAATGATACGCCCAAAGCATTGATCCCTGTTCTGGGTCTTTCTCTTTTGGAACGAATCATCCTTACCAGCAAAAAAGCTGGCATAAAGGATTTTGTTGTAATCCTTGGTTATAAAGGTGAAATGATCAAAGACAAATTTGCCAGTGGGGGAAAATATGGGGTCAAAATATCCTATGCGGAAAATCCGGCGTGGAGAAAAGAGAATGGTTTGTCGGTTTTGGCCGCAGAGAACCTATTGGAACAAGATGAAAACTTTGTCCTGCTGATGGGAGACCATCTTTTTGATTATCGAATATTGAAAACCTTAATCTCCCAGAAATTGGGGAAGGATGAGTGTATCCTGTGCATCGATAGAGGCCTGGATAATGTGGTGGATTTTAATGACGTAACCAAGGTTAAAGTTGAAGACGGATATGTGAAAGCCATCGGGAAGGAATTAGGTAAACAGGATCAATATCAAAAGGATTTTAATGCTTTTGACACCGGCATTTTTCTCTGTTCTGTGTGTATCTTTGATGCTTTGAAAAAGGTGGATAAAAATTATCGCCTGAACCTGACTGAGGGGATAAGAATTTTAGCAGAGCAGGGAAAAATGAGAACCCTGGATGTGAGCGGGAATTTCTGGCTGGATTTGGATACGGCCAGTGATCTCTCAGTTGCCGAGAAAAGACTTTTAAAATCTTTGACCAAATCCACAGATGGCCTTATATCCAGACATATCAACAGGAAAATCTCCACTATTTTAAGCAGGCTCCTGGTAAAAACCAGAATAAAGCCGAATACGCTTTCCCTGATAAATTTCTTCACCGCTATTATAT
>JBARPA010000448.1:0-2610 GCA_049642665.1 Candidatus Zixiibacteriota bacterium | reverse complement strand
TTCTTCATCCTCACAATTGTAAAGTTTTTCCCCGCAATTCTGACAGGTTTTATCATACCAGGAAAACTTAGCCCCGCATTTGGGACAGCTCCATCTGGCCTTTTGTTCTTTCAGCCACCTGTCCCTTCCCTTCTCACTGATAAATTTCAGGTTCTTCAGAACTATGGAGTGGTGCGGATGTTTATCATTTTTAAATTCAAGCAACCGAGCGCAGGGATATTCAGCACATTGAAAGCAGTAATCGACATTTTTATCTTCAGCACATTTTTTAAGCTCACAGGTTACACAGAAGGTGGCAATTGTTTCTGTCTTGCAGCCATGACACTTCAGCTCCTCGGGCTTCATTCTCCATTCCTTTGCCTTTTTCTCCACCTCTCCTTTTTCATTGGCAAGCAGAACAGCACAAGCCCCGCAGTACAAACCACAATATATATCATATTTAAATTCCATAAATTCTCTCCTTTTTATGCCACAGGATACCCCGGGGAATAATCATCTGTTTAGATACATTAAGCTTATAAATTCTTTGAATCCGTGTTTTCTCCAGAAAGAATCGCCTATTTGATTTCCAGATGCCACTCGCAACTCAATTCTATTTATATTATGTGATTCAAACCACTTAAAAATCCTTCTTAACATTTTTCCCCCGATACCTTTTCTTTGATAATCAGTTTTCACAGCCAGATCAGTTATATTACCATATCTCAGATGTCCAAATACAGGGGGATATTCACCTATTTTGGAGATGGAGTACGCTACTATCTGACCCTTTTCAATGGCAACTAAAACTAAAGAGTCCTCTGCTTTTATCAGATCCTTTACAAGCTTTTCAAAATGCAGATGTCCATCCGGGCTTCTGGTGAAGTGAGGATCAATATTTTTATGAAAGTCAATGAATTCCTTCCATAACTCTATTATCTCAGGTATATGAGCGTCAGTTGCCAAACTTATTTTCATCTAAATCTCCTTTAAGTTCTCCCAAACCAAGACATTGAGTTAACAAACAAACTCCTTTCCTATTTTTTCCGCCCCACTATTTCCAGATGCCCGGCCCGGGGATAAAAGGCTGGGTCATCGTTGTATTTCAGTTCTAAATTATAGAGCCATTCTTGAATCTCAGGATCCTCTGATTTATAAAAAGAAAGACGAGGAGCAATGACTAATTTACCGATGATCCTCTCTACTGATAGGTCATTTGATTCAAATAAATCCCTAAGCTCCTCTGGGGTGAAGGCATGAACATTATAGATAAACTCTTCTTTTCCCGTGGGCATTTCAACCTCGCCTGTGTGTAAAAGTCGATAAACAGCTTCACGATCTTCGGTATCTTTCAGCCAATTCAAAGCTGAGGTCCGGCTGTCCACCGAGGCGATCAATTCTCTACCTGTTTTGAGAACGCGAACACACTCTGATAGTGCTTTTTTATGATCCCCACAATATGAAAGGGGATCGCCCTGGCATAAGACCATATCAAAATGATCATCTGGAAATTCCGGTATATGACATATATCTGATAGCATTATCTTGATCTGGCTCTGCAAGTCAAGTTGTTTCACTTGCTCCATAGCTTTATCCAGCATCCCTGTGGAAATATCTGTCAAGACCACTTTATAACCCATCTTTGCCAGCTCAATGCTCCAGATGCCGGTTCCCCCGCCAGCATCCAAAACAGTAGCTCCCTTTTTCTCAGGGAGAAACCGTTTGATGTTAGCCAGGGTGATCCTGTGATACAGAGCAAAGTTCTCAAAATAGTCAGAATCGTAGGTTTCAGCCCACCAATCGTGATGTGCTACTACCTTTTTCAGATGTTTATTCATCTCTTTTCTCTTTATAACCCTTTAAAGTAATCTCATCTAAGTTCATTTTTTAAGCATTCTTCTTACAATGAGATAAGCCAATAGGGTTATCCACCGGCTGGGTGAATTCATTTGGCCGAAATCGAAATCCAACCAGACCTTGTGTATTGACTCGGAACAGAAACGTCCTTCTTTGTCTTTCTTTGCGATAAGTATATCAACTATCTTATTCATCCTGCGATCATTTTTTGCGAATTCAAGCTGGGAAAGAACATCCAGATACTTCAGGATTCGGTAATCGGTGAAAGGATATTTGAGTTTGTCCCAGCCTTTACCAATCTGGGAATCATGTCCAGCATATTTAATCTTTCCTCTATTCTCCCAGCATCTAAACAGAAAATCAGCTCCTTTTTTTGTAATCGTGTCCTCTTTGAGTTCAGGATGTTGGATTAAAGCACCCAAAACACACAGTGTGGCAAAGGCGCAGCTTGGCTCTTTTTCCCTGGGCCCTCCGGGCTGTCCGGTATTTTTGCACCAGAATCCTCCGTCAAGACGTTGACGAACTGTAAGCCATTCATATGCTTTTTCCAATCTTGGGTCAGAACCATATCCTGATTTTGCTAACGACTCAGTTAATATGCCGGTAAAGCAATCGCCCGGAGTAGGCGGAGGGGCCCAGCCGAATCCACCCTCTGCAAGCTGGGTGCTGAATACATATTCACAAGCCCTGGCAATATTTTTGTCTTCTCTTTTTAAGCCGAAATCAGCTAACATACCCAGCACCCAAAAAGTGGTATCTTTTTTGGGCCACCAG
>JBARPA010000447.1:0-2952 GCA_049642665.1 Candidatus Zixiibacteriota bacterium | reverse complement strand
TTTTGGATCCTCTGATTTTGATACCATCCCGGAATTCAGGATCGTGGATGAGGGGAACTTTGGCAAATCAGTTGCCTGCGCCGGGGATGTTAATAATGACGGATATGATGATATCATAGTGGCTGCTCCATCAGCTTATAATCCGAATAATGGAGCTGAGCTAGCTGGCAAAGCTCATATCTATTTTGGGGGAAGTCCAATGGATACTGTGGTAGATGTGATCCTTCAGGATTCGGATTACCATTATTTTTTTGGATCTCCACTCGCCTCAGCCGGTGATGTCAACGGTGATAATTATGATGATGTGATGGTGGCCGCAACTGGTGGTTGGGATCAAGCTGGAAGAGTTTTCATTTACCTTGGGGGAGAAGAAATGGACAGCCTGTTGGATGTCTATATTTATGGAAATCCTGACTCGGTTGAGGAATTAGGTTATTCTTTGGCTGGTCTGGGAGATATTAATGGTGATGGATATGATGATATACTGATAGGCTCTCCTTATACCGGGAACCCATATAATCCTGGCATGGCTGAAATATATCTGGGAGGTAATCCCATGGATACCATTTCAGATATCGCATTTTATGGAGATTCAATAGAATTCCGTCATTTTGGTAGAAATGTTGCGTCAGCTGGTGATGTGGATGGTGATGGAATACCAGATCTAATGGCTGGCAATACAAATAATACTAAAGTTTTTTTTGGCAAGGCTTTATCAGATACAAACTTATATGTTACTTTGCCAGTAGGACGTGCTATTTCGTCAGCTGGAGACATTAATGTAGATACATATGGTGATATAATTGCTAGCAACACTAGCTACCCACAGTCAAGCTACATTTTTTACGGTGGTACTGACATGGATGGAGATGCTGATATCATATTAAAAGCTGAGGATACAACCTTGATCGGCTTTGGAGTTAACGTTGCAGGTGTTGGGGACTTAAACGGAGATGGCTATAACGAAATAATGATCTCTTCGTACTTTGATGATACTCATATTGGAGAAGTTTTCATCTTCACATCTGCACCCACATCTGTTAATGAATCAGATGAAAGAGGACAACTTAACAATTTTCACTTGAACCAGAATTACCCGAATCCTTTCAATCCAGAGACAATAATTGAATATGTATTGCCTGAAGATACTCAGGTTAAGTTATCCATTTATAATATTCTTGGTCAGCATATCAGGACTTTAATAGACGGGCATCAGAAAACAGGCTGTGAGACTGTTACATGGGATGGAACGGATCAGGCAGGGAGGGAATTATCCAGCGGCATTTATTTTTACAAGTTGAAAACAGCCAGTTTCATCGAGGTAAAAAAAATGCTTCTCTTGAGGTAGGGTTGAGGATTCAATAGGATAGGGACGTTTTCGTTCTTAACCTTGATAAAACGGGGTTTTTGATGCCATTATATCCCACCGAATTTGTTTAATTAGCCTATTTTAATTCTAATTCAAGAATTTTTACACACTGATAAAGCGATTTGTATTAGGATTTCTGAGCTGCTGAATCTTCCCATTCAGCGTAAAGCTCTTCCAGCTTTTTGGATAACTCCTCTTTTTCCTGATTCAATTCCAGAAGCTTTTGCCAATCAGTATAAAATTCCTTGCTGGAAAATTGACTATCTATCTCTTCGATTCTTTGTTCTGTTTCAGAAATATCCTTTTGTATCTCTTCCGGACTTCTTTTTTTTACTTTAGGTTTAGGTTTTTTAACTACGGTTTTCTTCTTCTTTTCCTGTTTTAAAGTCTCCAGGAACTTTTTCTCTTCTTCCTTTTGCTCTTTTTTCTTCTGTTCGTAATAGGAGTAATTTCCTGAGTATTCCTTCAAGCTTTCATTTTCAAAAGCATAAATCCGACTAACAATCCTGTTCAGAAAATAACGGTCGTGCGAGACAACCAGAAGGGTACCCTCGAATTCTGTTAGTGCGTTTTCCAGAACCTCTCTGGAGGAGATATCCAGATGATTGGTCGGCTCGTCTAAAATGAGAAAGTTGGGTTGAGAAAGAATCAGTTTTGCCAGAACCACCCGGCTTTGCTCTCCGCCGCTAAAGCTTTTTATCTTGCGAAACACATCCTCACCCCAAAATAAAAACTTTGCCAGGTAACTGCGAAGTTCCTCTAAAAGCATCTGGGGATTGACTTTCCATATCTCATCCACAACCGAGCTTTCCAGATCCAGCCCCTGGTGCTCTTGATCATAATAACCTACTTCCAGGTTGGAACCGATACTTACCTCTCCTGATGTGGGAGCTTCGTTGCTAAGAAGTATTTTAAGAAACGTGGTCTTGCCACAGCCATTAGGGCCGATCAAACCCACCCGGTCGTATCTTTCGATTGAGAAGTCAACCTCCTCAAACAGAACTTTCTCCTCGAATTCTTTGCTCAATCCTTCTGTCCAGATAAGTGCCTTAGAACTACGTTGAGTTTTTGAAAAGGAGAGCTTCACCCTCTTGGCTTTGGTTTTCGGTTTTTCCATCCTTTCCAGCTTTTCCAGAGTCTTTCTGCGGGACTGGGCTTGTTTGGTCTTCTGCCCGGCGATGTTTCTGCGGATAAAATCCTCGGTGCGAAGGATATACTCCTTTTGAGCTTTGTATTCCTTTATAGCTTTTTCAAGTTTTTCGACTTTTTGATCCACATAGGCGGAGAAATTACCCACATATCTTTCTATTTTGTGATCCTCAAGCTCTGTAACCTCCTGGATTACCCGATCCAGGAAATAGCGATCGTGAGATACCAAAACTACTGTGCCAGGAAACTCAGATAGATATTCCTCCAGCCACTCAGTCCCCTCAATATCCAGATGATTGGTGGGCTCGTCCAATAAAAGGAGATTGGGATCGGAGAGAAGAACCGAAGCCAGAGCAGCTCTGTTTTTCTCACCGCCACTTAATATGTTAACGTTTTTATCGAAATCATCTTCTGTAAAACCCAAACCATAAAGC
>JBARPA010000446.1:0-3750 GCA_049642665.1 Candidatus Zixiibacteriota bacterium | reverse complement strand
GAAAAGAGCTGACTACATCTCCGGTAACGGCCAGGGCCAAAGATGGAACCAGAAGAAAGAATAAGCCCCACACGATCGATGAATTGACTTTCCTCATCGGTTACTCCTTTCATGGGTTAAGGTTTTTTATATGAAAATATGTTTGGGGAATTAAATAGTCAAGAAATTTTAGCTAATTTGCCAAGCGGGCATATTGGGAGAGGTTTAAATAAATATATCCCTCTGTAAGTAAGCCGTTAAGTGTGAAGCTAAAGTCGTAGATCACCCGCATTTTGCGGGTGGCTTTACACTCCATTATTGCAAGTTTGAAAATGATTTATAATTTATTTGATTGTAATGAAAAAAAGCAAAAAATCCCTTAGAAAAGGGACTTTTGGTCACTTAAAGAATATAAGAAGATCTTATATTTAAAAAACAAACTCAGAAAAGAATTACAAATCTTGAACAGAAAAAGATGTTTTACTCGAATTTCCAGCAGCTGTTCTCGACTGTTATTCTTTTGGGCAAATCCTCTTCGGAGGATTCCCATCCCCCGTAGTTTTTCTTCCAGTGAGGCTTGGCCTGCTTGGATCCTTTTATGATCGACTTATAGGTTTTTCTTTTGGCTTTTGATTTTTTTCTGGTTGCCACTTTGTCCACCTCTTATTTAAGGGGGAAAAGGGTCAAATGGCCCTTTCCCCCTTCATCTTGTTTAAAAAACCCCCACTACTTGTTTTCCGGTGTCGGCTCTTCCCAATCGAGTGTGCCCTGTAGCACTATGCGATACTCCCCGGTCTCGGTATTCACCGAGTCCACCTTGCATCTGCAGGTGGTGGAATTGTACAGAAGATCTGTGATCCTGTGTTGCAAAGCTGCCGGAGAGGTCGGTGTCTTCTCCACCCAGGGGAAGTTGGGATATCTGAATCTTCGCATTCTCATCACTCCTTTTGGTTATTTGTTTCTTTTTTTAAAGGAAGAGAACAAAAGAATAAAAATCTTTTAAACTTTTACCTGTTCATCCATCCGGTAGTATGCTCCTCGGTCCAGTCCAGGGTTCCCTGAATAACTACCCGGTACTCGCCGGTTTCAGGATTAAAGGAGTCCACCTTGCATCTTGCGTAAACCGATGAATAGACCAGATCGCTGATCTTGTTCTGCAGATAGTTGGGCGAATTGGGTACTCTCTCGATAGATTTGAAATCATGCCAGTTAAACCTCATATGATTCACCTCCCTCCTAAAGCTAAGGATTTACTCTCTTCCTTTTTTATCGGTTTCACATCCCTAGAAGATCGGGATGCAGAATTTCCATTTAAGGTGCAGCCTAAAACACATCTATAAATCGGACGATTATTTAACTGTGGATTGAAATTTCCGTCTAAACTAAGATCAGAAGGCTTGAGATCAATTAGGCTGTTTATCCTATCTTTCAAATTTTTGTGATTTATTCTTTCACTCATTGGATTCCTCTCTTTTTGTATCGGAAATAAAAACTTACCCTTTAGAAAAATATTTTAGATCGATCAAATTCCGATAAAGTGAAGGGATCGATCTTCTGGACAGGTGCAAGTCCCGGCATATCCGATCAAAAGAATTAACCCGTTGGGGATATTGATACAGATATTTGGCCAGCTGGATAACCTTTTGGTATTTGGGAAAGATTTTTCCCCCTGAAAGGATACTTTTCATTACATCCAGGGTCAGGTAACTGGAAAAGCGTGCCACATCTTTGTCCCGGTACTCCACGAAGATATCGAATCGAAAGTCCGGCTCCTCGTAGCCGCAGGTTATGCCGCTGCAGGAATCCATACCGGAGATATTGGCCTGCAGATCTATGATCATATGTTCCATCAGATGAGCGATATCCGTGATGTCTCCGATTTTCTTTAAGGGGACACCACCTTCTTCCTTCTGACGCAGAGATCCATAAAACAGGCTCACACAGCAGCTATGCTTGCTCAAGGTGGGCATTAACTTATGCGCCTTCCGATAGGTGGAGCTCAAATTCAGCTCCTTTTTACGGGGAAGAAATACATCCAGAACCACTTTGATTTTTGTGCTGGCATACTTGAAATTGGGATTTAAAAAGCTTATATCCAGAAATTTTCCGTAGGAGATTCCAACGATTTGCATGATTTCTTTCAGAATCCTTGTTTTATCAATCTGCAATAGACTTTTCATTTCTTTATCGACCACCAGGAGGAGGACTTAATTTTGTATTTTCAAAAAATTTCAATTTTTTCTTGACTTTTAGATTGAAAAGAGCTTAAATTAAAAATCTCACTTTGTGATAAAAGTCACAAACATATAGAGGAGAGTGCAGATGCAAGTTTACAAAGATCAAAAAAGGGTAACTAAAGAAGCGAGTTATTTAACCTCTCATATAAAAAAAGGAGTGAACCTGCTATGAATCAAAAAACCTCTTCTGCCACGGCATACTCCTGGTTCATTCAGCGGATCACCGGGATCCTTTTAGCCTTCTTCGTTATAGTTCACATCGATGTTATTCATTTCGCTAAAGAATACTTCATCGATTTCAATGCTGTTACCCAGAGGCTTCAGTCCAGCGGATTGTGGGTGGTATTCTATCTTTTCTTCATTCCGGTGGTTTTGTTTCACGGATTGAATGGACTTTGGGGTGTGATCCAGGATTACCGGCCCAGTCCAGGAGCGGAAAAGTCAGTTAAATCCGTTCTCTGGATTCTGGGTGTGGTTGCTACCATTTATGGCTATTTAGCTATGAGACCATTTCTATAAAAAGGAGAAGATATGTACAAAAAAAGACCTGGAATTCTGGGGTATTATTTTGAGGAATGGGGTTTAAATCCCAATGTGGGCACCTTCTCCTGGATTTTGCATCGATTGACAGGCGTGATTTTAACTGTTTATTTGTTTGCCCATATATTAGTGGTTAGCTCCTCCCTGGGGGGAAGCCAAACTTTCAATACCTGGCTTTCAGCCGTTCAAACTCCCTTGACCCATTTTCTGGAGATATTTCTGGTAGCGGTGGTGGCCTTTCACCTTTTAAATGGACTGCGAATCACCATTGCGGACTTCTTTCTCGCTACTAAAGAGCACAAGGCTATTTTCTGGGTGGAGATCGTGGTATTTGCTTTTGGTATGATCATTACTCTGATGGTTTTTCTACCCAGGGTCTTTTCACATTAGAAAAAGGAGAAAATGACTATGATATTTCATGATATTTTGATAATCGGCGGAGGCCTGGCAGGTTTAAGAGCAGCGGTTGAGGCGGCTGGGGCCAAAGCTGACGTGGCAGTTATCTCTAAAATTCACCCCATGAGATCGCACTCCGGTGAGGCCCAGGGAGGCATCAATGCCTCACTGGCTAACGTGGAGAAAGGCAAGGATGATAACCCGGAGAAGCACTGCTATGATACCGTCAAAGGGTCTGATTTCCTGGCTGACCAGAATGCCGCTGAGATTATGACCGGAATAGCTCCAGAGATGATCTTTGAGATGGAGCACTGGGGATGTCCCTTTTCCAGAACTCCGGAAGGCAAAATTGCCCAGCGTCCGTTTGGCGGAGCAGGCGTTCCCCGGACCTGTTATGCCACGGATAAAACCGGACTTTATCTTTTACAGACCGCTTATGAGCAGACCATTAAACACAATGTAAAATTTTATGACGAGTGGGTGGTTTTCTCTTTAGCTTACAAGGACAATGCCTGCTATGGCGTGATAGCCATGGATCTCACATCCGGCGAACTTCAGGCAATTGGAGCCAATGCTGTTATTTTTTCCACCGGAGGGA
>JBARPA010000445.1:0-3002 GCA_049642665.1 Candidatus Zixiibacteriota bacterium | reverse complement strand
GCTAAATGAACATTACCTAAAGAATCGAACGCTATCCGGGTACAATGCTTATAACCTGAGTCCACAAGGTCTTTCTCCCAATTGTGCTTCTGGCTATTGCTGTAATATATCTTATCCGTGCCATAATATAAAAGATGCATCACTTCTGTCTGTGGGTCTATTGCAACTGAATAATCACATCCCTGTCCCAGATGACAACTGGTATCTCCCACTTCCACAGGCTCAGTCCAATCCTGACCGTTTTCTTTAGTAATCATGACAATCTTGTATGGTCCTCCAATTACATGAGTGGTGTTCTCAGCAAAAAGCAAAAACAGCTTGTCATATTTGCCTATTGTTAGGGAATGTAAGAAATTCCAAAATTCGTTTTCCGTAAGTCTGTTAATCTCAGCATCCTCCCACTGAGCAAAAGCAAGATCGAAATGAGAAAAAAGAAAAATTAGAAGAAGCAAAAACCCAATTAATATGCCCAGGTATGTTCTCCTTCTATTCATAAAATACCCTTCCCGCACTTTTATTTATCCAGGTTTATTTTATAGAAATATAACCAGATTGTCAAGTAAAACTCATGAAATCTTGATGATCTTCGCACAGATTCGTATGAATGCTGCGCATAAATCTGTGCCTACAACCTATCTGCGGATAATGAAAAAGTTTATTGGGCTTAGTGAAATCTTCCTTGGTTATGGCAGCGACCCCACCCTTTTGGAGACCTGAAGGTCTCTTCAATATTTTAGGGAGACCACGAGGGTCTCCCCTACATCTGATGGAAACCAGAATGTTTCCGCTGCTTTTAGAGGTCTTTTCTTATCTCGTCTAAATTCTTTTTGGCGTTAGGGCACATTTCCAAGAATTTATTGAGCTTGTCGCAGGCGTACTCCTCGCAGTGAGCACAATTTTCCATACCCTTCTCAATGGCGCATTTTCTTACTTCGCAGGTTTGACAGTAGTTAAAGATCCTTCCGTCAGTTGCCAGACATCCGTCACAGAGAACGTCCTCAGGCTTCAGTGGCGGTTTATCAGGAGAACTCTTTGACCACTCCTCTGCCACCTTTTTTAATTCCACCTCATCGTTTTTCTGGGTGGCAATAAAAGCAGGACACTGGTCGCAAAAAAGACCGCAATATGCTATCATCTTCTCCATAAACTTCCTCCTTTCGGATTTCACAGAGTAAACTAACTGATTATATAAGAAAATCAATCTTTTTAACAAAGAATTTCGGCGATTAAAAACACTAAAGCAAAAACAAGTTTTTGCACTCCCCCTGTATTGATTCTAAAATTCAATCCCCTTTTGTGCCAGAATCCCTTTTCGATAAGGGTGTTTGATCTCTTTCATCTCGGTCACCAGATCTGCTGTTTGAATGATTTTTTTAGGAGCACCCCTTCCGGTAAGAACTAAATGAAGATTTTCAGGTTTGGATTTTATCAACTTCAAAACATCATCTACTTTCAATAGCTTCAGGTTTAAAGCAATATTTATCTCATCTAAGATTATCATGAAGTACTTTCTGGATTTTATCGCCTCTTGGGCATAATCAAAAGCTTTCTGGGCTGCCTGAGAATGAACCTCTCTGGGCTTTTTATCCCCTCTGATTCCCACATAGCCCTCACCAAAGGTTTTGATCTTTATATTTATCCTGGGGAATTTCTTTACGAACTTCAGCTCGCCGTAGTTCTTGTAGTTCTTTATGAACTGAATTATCAGAATTTTTTTCCCATGCCCTGAGGCTCGAAGGGCCATTCCTAAAGCAGATGTAGTTTTACCCTTTCCATCTCCGGTAAAAACTACAACCAATCCCTTTTTGTTTTCTTTCTTCATTTCTGTTTTTCAGAAAACCGTATTTTCAACTGTTTTCTGTTAACAGTGAACCGTTTACAGTTTTAGGTTCCCGGCGGCGGTGACTGTATCATTCCCGAATCCATCAGAATATGGGTATGTTCCCGGGCACGTTTTATCATCTTCTCCACACGCTCCATAAGCTCCTGTCTGGATGCTTTTATTCGTGCAACTCCCTGTTCAATAGCTTTCAAGGCAACGGCTACTGCTTCCCGGGGATAAACCTCCCAGTCATCCATGGTAGGTATAATATACTCTTCATTCAATCCTTTGTCTACAGCTGTCTGAGCTAACTCATTGGCAGCTGCTATGCACATTTCATCTGTTATGGTATGTGCTCTGACATCTAAGGTTCCTCTGAAGATTCCCGGGAAACCTAATGAATTGTTTACCTGATTGGGGAAATCAGACCTTCCGGTAGCCATGATTCTGGCGCCGGCTTCCTTTGCCTCCCAGGGCCATATCTCCGGAACGGGATTGGCACAGGCGAAAACGATTGCATCTTTGGCCATATCCCCAACCCATTCCTTTTTAATGGTACCCGGTCCGGACTTGGACAGGGCGATAACTGCATCCATTCCCTTCATTGCTTCAGGTATTCCGCCTCTTCTGTTCTCCTGGTTGGTAATTCTGCAGAACCGGCACCTGGGATCATCCTCCGGAAAGTCAGTTCTGTCCTTATGCAGGATGCCATCCACATCCACCATTACCACTTTGGCTGGATCCACTCCGGCAGCCAGCATCACCCTCAAAACCGCAACGTTAGCTGCTCCAGCTCCCACCATGGCGATCTTTGCTTCGTTGACTTTTTTGCCCACGACCTTCAAGCCATTAATTAAGCCAGCCACAGTCACGGTAGCGGTTCCCTGCTGGTCATCATGCCATACCGGGATTTTCATCTCTTTTTTTAACCGATCCAGAATATGAAAACACTTGGGCTGGGAAATGTCCTCCAAGTTGATCCCTCCAAAAGAGGGTTGAAGCATCTTAACTGTAAGAATGAAAAGCTCCTCATCCTTGGTGTCCAGGCATATGGGAAAGGCATCCACTCCCCCCAGATATTTGAACAATAGGCATTTACCTTCCATAACCGGCAGCCCGGCCTCAGGACCTATATCCCCTAATCCCAGAACTCGGGTTCCGTCTGAGATCACTGCTACCG
>JBARPA010000444.1:0-6189 GCA_049642665.1 Candidatus Zixiibacteriota bacterium | reverse complement strand
CCCCATTCACCTGTCCATAGCTCGTTTCCTTGTGCATCATATTTTATTGTGTGGTTTAATCCAGTCACATATACATTTTCAGAACCATCTACTTCTATAGCCATGCCAACTTCGCCAGGAGTGTAACGTCTCACCCAGATCTCATTGCCCGAACTATCATACTTTATAGTAACATAATCGCTTTCACTTCCTCCAGTCACATAGACATTCCCAAAATTATCTGCTACTATGGCAAAAGCTTGGTCGCTGTAGTTCCCCGGTCCATTGTATCTTCTCACCCATAGTTCATCCCCATTAAAATTATATTTTATAGTAGCATAATCTCGATCTGTACCACTGCCTTTACTCATTCCAGTCACATAAATGCTCTCAGAATTGTTTACTACTATAGCACGAGCTGCATCCCAATCATTTCCTGGTCCGTTGTATCTCCTTACCCAGGCGGTGTCAACGGATTGGGCGAAAAGAGGAGCTGCCCAGAGAATCAGCAAAATCAACAAGAGAACTCTTTTAAGCATTATATTACCCTTTTAGAACTTATCGAAACTTCTTAATAAAAGATAATTCTTTTCTGAAAATTGTCAAGAGTGAATTATTTGATATTGACAAGGTTAGAAGAGGTCGGGCAAGGTGCCCGACCTACAAAAAATCAATAACTTGCGTTCCTGTATATAATTGAACAAAGCCCCACCTTGAGGGTAAGGTGGGGTTGCTGGGTTCTTGTCATTGCGAGCCCAAAGGGCGCGGCAATCTTTTAAGATTACTTCGTCGCTCCCCCCCGCCTTTGGCGGGGGGGACTTCTCGTAATGACAGCATAATGATAATATACATTACCGTAGTCAGGGCTTCCAGCCCTGATAATCAATTTTCTGACATTTTATTGTATTAGTTCACGAGTTAATAGATTAAGCAGCTAAAACTGATTCTATCTTTTAAAATGAATAGTACAAATTATCTTGTGTTTTTTTATACTTTTTTATTAAATTGGTCATTAAGTTTGATAGTGTAAATGGAGGATTTGATTGGCGGAAGTTATTTTGAAAGATGTGTCCAAGGTTTTTGGGAAAGACAACCTGGTCTTTAATGATCTTAATCTGGATATCAAGGATAAAGAGTTCTTTACTATTGTTGGTCCCTCTGGATGCGGGAAATCGACTGTTCTGAATCTGATTGCTGGGCTGGAGGAGGTGACATCCGGCGAGATATTCTTTGACGGGTTGAAAGTGAATGATCTTCCACCTGCCAAAAGGGACGTGGCTATGGTCTTTCAGTCCTATGCTCTTTATCCTCACAAAAACGTTTCCGAAAATATCGCTTTCCCTTTGAAAATGAAAAAAACTCCCAGAGGCGAGATTCAGAAAAAAGTTTTAGAGATCTCAGAACTTCTGGGGATCGGAGAACTGCTTGAGAGAAAACCCAGGGAGCTTTCCGGCGGGCAGAGGCAGAGGGTGGCTCTGGGCAGAGCTCTGGTGAGAAAGCCAAAAGTTTTTTTGCTGGACGAACCCTTGTCTAACCTGGATGCCAAGCTCCGGGTCTATATGAGGGCTGAGCTGAAAAGGCTTCACTCTGACATTCAGGTTACTACCATCTACGTGACTCACGATCAGGCAGAAGCTATGTCCCTTTCTGACAGAGTGGCGATTTTAACTGAAGCGAAAATTCAGCAGTGTGATGTGCCGAACATAATTTATAATTTCCCTGCCAACAAAACCGTTGCTGAGTTTATCGGAAGCCCAGGTATGAACTTCTTCGAAGGAAAACTAAAAGAGGTCGAACAAAAAGCTTTCATTGATTTCGAAGAAGATGATTTATTTCTAATACAATCTCAATTGAAAAAGTTTAAAATCGATAAAAACGAAATTCTTTTCGGAATCAGGCCTGAAAATATCAGGATAAGTCAGAAAAGGGGAGAGGATTCTTTCGAGGGGGAAATTTTTGCTATTGAGCCTCTGGGCGATCGTTCCTATGTGGATATTTTATGGAAGGAAAAACGACTTAAAGCGGAGGTTCCGCCCGATTTTTCAGGTAAGATCAACGAATCAGTCTTTTTCAAATTCGAACCAGACAAATTTCACCTTTTCGACAAATACACAGGTCAATCACTGAGACTTTAGTGAAATAACCGCCCCTTTATAAACCTAAAGATTATATCTTTTTTTATAGAACTTTATTGTCTTTTCAATACCCTTTTCCAATACACATTCTGGCTCCCAGCCCAATTCTTTTTTGGCTTCGGTAATATCCAACGCGCTTCTTTTCTGTTCGCCGGGAACAGCAGGTGCGTGGATTTCCTCCTGATTTGAGCCAAGATTATCTTTAATCAAGTTGAAAATCATATTGATATCGGTTTCTATTGATGTGCCGATGTTAAAAACTCCTGATTTATTATAATCCAATGCCAGGACATTGGCTTTGACCACATCATCAATGAAAACAAAATCACGAGTCTGTTTTCCATCTCCATAGATTTTTGCCTCTTTGTGGTTGAGCAAGTTTTCGCAGAATATGCCTACCACACCGGCCTCGCCTTTGGGTATCTGGCGGGGACCATAAACATTGGAATACCTCAATGTGACATACTCCAGCTCCTTGGATCTGCGGTAAAACTCCAGGTATTTCTCCACTACCAGTTTTGCCATGGCGTAAGGTGACACGGGCCTTTTGGGGTGTGTTTCATCTGCTGGAAAATAATCCTGTTCTCCGTATACCCCTGCACTGGAAGGAAAGATTATTTCCTTAACTTCATATTTCAGACAATAGAAAATAAGTTTGAGACTCCCCAGGATATTTATCTCAGCGTCCTGCACTGGTTCTCGCATGGATTTTCGTAAATCCACCTGGGCGGCGTGGTGACAAAGAATGTCAAATTTTTCTTTTTCGAAAAGATTTTCGACTTCAGGTGACCTGATATCCATCTGGTAGAACTTAGCTTTTGGATTGACGTTTTCCCTGAAACCTGTGCTCAGGTCGTCCAGAATGATAACATCATGTCCCAGGGAGATGAAGGAATCTGCCACGTGCGATCCGATGAAACCGGCACCACCTGTTACCAAAATCTTAGACATAGTTAAATCTATAAAATCTACTTTCTTTAAAAAACAAGACTCAATTATAATATTCGTTTGTAGAGAAGTCAACAAAAAAGCTATCGGGCGAAGATCCCCCGCCTAAGGCGGGGGATTTCGCTAAGCTCAACAAGCTTCGCCCCTACGCGTTCTGATTTATCTAACCACCAAATACCAATTAACCATAAACCAAAAGGGTGGAGATGAACTCCACCCCTACTTTAATATTGGTATTAACTTTTGGCTTGACAACCTGTCACATCAAGTTAGCTTATATTCAAAACAGATGAAATGTGTACATAAAAAGCTAATTATGATTATTATAACCTCTCTGATTCAAATTCTTTTCTTTTCGCCTTTGCTTTTTGCCTCTGAGAATGAAAGGTGGTTTAATCCTGAGCTTTCCAATGTCCTGATCGGTGTGATCATTTCCTTTGCCTTTGTTCTCTTTTTCATCTTTAAAGGGAAAAAGGGGAAGGAACTTTATATACGCCCCATTTCCGGGCTGGAAGCGATTGACGATGCCATTGGAAGAGCTACCGAGATGGGAAAGCCCATTCTTTATTCTTCGGGTCTGGGTAAAATGGAGAGGGTAGCAACTATGGCTTCGATGAATATCTTAGGATCGGTCGCAGAAAAGGTGGCTGATTATAATACACAACTTATCTTTCCCAATTATGATCCTGTGGTTATGGCTGTGGCTCAGGAGGTGGTCAAGGAGGGTTATACTAAAGCCGGACACCCTGAAGCATTCAACCCGGATAATATTTACTTCGTTACCCAGAGCCAGTTTGGGTATGTGGCATACGTGGATGGATTAATAGTAAGACAAAGACCTGCCACTAACCTTTTTCTGGGGACTTTTGAAGCGGAATCCTTAATTTTAGCTGAGACTGGCAATTCAATTGGAGCAATACAAATAGCCGGAACGGATTCAACTATCCAGCTTTCGTTTTTTATCGTTGCCTGTGACTACACTCTGATAGGAGAGGAGCTTTTCGCTGCCTCAGGATACCTGACCAAAGATCCCATGGTTCTGGGATCGATCAAAGCCCAGGATTGGCTTAAAATAGTCATAATCGTTTTAATGATTCTGGGAGGAGTATTTACCAGTTTAAATCTGGATTTCTTTGCCAATCTTTTTTCAATTGGTTAAAAAATGAGAAGAGCTTTACCTATTATAATCTGTTTTGGTTTCGGTTTTTTTATGTTGATCCAGTTTTTTGTGCCTCACCCTTCATTTGTCTCCTCCTATGAGTCCGTTCTGGACTGGATGCAGATCATCTATGTTTTCACTCTTTTGGTAGGGGTAGCTAATTATGTTAAGATTAACACCAAAAAGATCTCACAGACTCAAAGCGGATGGGGATACAATCTGGTTGCCCTGGCCGGTCTTTTTGTAATGGTGGTTCTGGGATTCTGGAAAGGGACCCGGGAGAACACTCCCTTTTTGTGGCTTTTCAACAATCTTCAGATTCCCATGCAGTCGACCATGTTCTCTCTTCTGGCTTTCTTTGTGGCATCTGCAGCCTATCGGGGATTCAGAGCCAGAACCAAGGAGGCGACGATTCTGCTAATAACTGCTGCCTTGGTTATGCTGGGACGGGTGCCCATTGGGAATATGATTCATTCGGCCATTCCGGATTCTGCTAACTGGATACTGAACGTTCCCAGCATGGCAGCCAGACGTGGGATTTTGATTGGAATAGGCCTGGGCACTATATCCACGTCCTTGAGAATTATTCTGGGCATAGAGAGAACATATTTGGGAAAAGAATAGAAAAAGATGAGTTTTGCAGAGAACATAAAGAATCTCAACAGAAGGGTTATCTTTGTCTTGATCGCTTTATCGGTGGTAATTCCTTTGATTTTTAAAATCGGTTTGCCCAGCAAGGTAACCAAGGAGGTGAAGCAGGTTTATCAAGAGATTGAAACGCTGGAACAGGGATCACCAGTCCTGGTATCATTTGACCATGAGGCTTCGTCATTACCCGAGATAAAACCTATGGCAGATGCGATTTTGAGACACTGTTTTTCAAAAGACCTGAAAGTGTTAGGTTTGGCTCTTCTAGCTGAAGGCACGGCAATCGGGGATGAGATAATGCGGGAGGTGGCAAAAGAATACGAAAAAGAATATGGCAAAGATTATGTATTCCTGGGCTTCAGACCGCAGTACATGGCTGCAATTTTGGGAATGGGTGAAGATATCCATAGGGTTTTTCCCCAGGATTACAAGGGAAATTCAACTGTAGAATTGGCTATGACTAAGGAGTTAAGAAATTATGAAGATATACCTTTGATTATTTCGGTGGCAGATGGGGATATGCCGACTTACTGGATCAATTTCGCTAATGCCCGCTATCACAAAAGAATTGTCATTGCGGTGACTGCTGTAATGGCAACCTCCTTTTATCCTTTTCTGAATTCCGGGCAATTAGCTGGATTGGTAGGCGGATTAAAAGGCGCAGCTGAATACGAAATACTGATACAAAAGCCGGGGATGGGGGGTAAAGGTATGGATGCGCAATCCATGGCGCATCTTATGATTCTTGTTCTGGTGATTTTAGGGAACATTACATTTTTTATGGGAAAGAAGAAGACATAGCCGGTAACACAACTTGTCTCAAGTTGTGAAGTAGAACAGACAAGAATGTCTGTTCTACCAGGAAGAGAAAATGGATATTGGTACTTTAATAGCTGTTTTTCTGACACTTTGTATATTCTCGTTTCTATACCAGGATAATCCTTTTTACAAATTTGCCGAGCATCTTTTAGTCGGAATCTCAGTGGGATATTTTCTGGTTACAGCAGTAAATACTACGGTTTTGCCCAAACTCATTTCACCTTTGTTCCTCCAGGGAAACCTCATTTACATAATTCCCGGAGTTTTAGGTTTTTTGATGTTCACCCGGTTTTCACCTAAACTTTCCTGGCTTTCCCGAATATCCCTGGCATTAGTGATTGGGGCAGGTGCCGGGGTCTCCATCCCTGCAGTTATGCAGGCTCAGATAATGGCTCAGATGAAAGCATCCATGGTCTCCTTTGTTTCAATCAACGGAATAATAATTGTCCTTGCCATTTCCACGACTTTGATCTATTTTTTCTTTTCTAAGGAACATAAAGG
>JBARPA010000443.1:0-16648 GCA_049642665.1 Candidatus Zixiibacteriota bacterium | reverse complement strand
CCCTAGAGGTATTCCCTTTTCTGAAACCACCGCCAGCCTATCGCCATCGGGATCCAGTGCAAATCCGATATCCGCCCGGGTCTTTTTCACTTTCCGGCAAAGCATCCTGATGTTCTTTGACAACGGTTCCGGAGGATGAGTAAAAAGTCCGGAAATACTGCAGTTCAACTGGATGATCCTGCAACCTATAACTTGAAGTAACATGCTGGCAATTTCAGAGCCGGCTCCATTATTACAGTCCAGAACTACTTTTAGTTTTTCTTTTTTTATCCTTTGTGCCTGAATATATTTCAATTTCAGAATTTTAGAGATATGCTTTAAGACCGACAATTCTGATACACGGAGTTTACCCATACGGTTCCAGGATTTACAAGCGAGCCTGGAACTTTTGGCCCTCCGGTTTAATTTCTCCGTTTCATTTTCGGACAAAAATATCCCGTCTTTTCCGATGAATTTAAGTCCATTCCACTCAATTGGGTTGTGGCTTGCCGTAATAACCAGGCCGTACGCTTTTGATCCCTGAGCTACGATTCCCACCGTAGGGGTGGGACAGATTCCCAGATCAACTACATCGCACCCCGAAGCCAAAAGGCCAGAGATCACAGCACCTTTGAGCATCTCACCTGAAGCCCTGGAATCTCTCCCCAGAAAAACTTTGCCACTTTTACAATAGTTACCAAAAGCAAAAGCATATCTTAAGGCCACCTCAGGTGTGAGCCCCTCCCCTATTATTCCCCTAACCCCGGATATGGAAACTAACAGATTTCTCATCAGAAAAAAGCTTCCTTTCCCTTCATGTCCGGTTGAATATACTCAAGGAATTCATACTTCTACAAAATTAAATATACTTTTATCGCCTAAAAACATTCAAAAATGATCACAATCTGAGGGAAAAAGCAATAAAAATAAAAACAGATTCTTGTGTTTTATCGATTTAACTTCACATTATTTAAACGAAAAAGCTAAGGCATTGTTAAATAATCGAATTGGCCATTAAATCCAGCTACAAGCTTAAATTCAATTGAAAATTTAAAAAAACTTAAGATGACTTTGCTATGAGGGGCAGGGAGACGGTCCTGACTTGAAGAGATAATTTATCAGATAGACTATATCCGCAACTGTCACCTCTCCATCACAATTAATATCCCCATAGATGGCCTGATGCGGGGGCTGGGGCCCGGATTTGAAAAGGTAGTTGGTTAAAAAGACCGCATCCACCACATCCGCCTTTGAGTCGTCGTTCACATCCCCATTTATGATGGGCTCAGTGTACCTGGAGATTTTCAAGGTGGGATCCCCCAGCAGCAGATTTCCATAAAACCAGGCACGGCTCTCCTCATAGGCACCCGTCTCCATATTTTGAACGGCCCAGGACTTGAAAGCTTCACCAAAGGATGAACCTCCACCTAAAGGTCCATAATAGTCATCAAACTGAAGCATGCTTCCGGTTTTAGTGGTACCCATGGCCAGAAGCCCATAATTGGTTTGAAAGATGTACCAGCCTCCCATATAATCTGAAGCGGTATACCTGCAATTGGAACAGGCAAAAAGATTGTAAAAATTGACCTGCATGCTGAGCTGTTCGATCCAGTAGTTGTGAAAAAGGGCGTAGCCACCATATCCATCATAGAAATAATGATCATAGGGGGAGGAGTGAACTGTAACTAAAAGATTCTCATAACGATTGTTAACCGTTTCTCTCACTCTGTCTGTATAATCATTACAGTTGGTTGTATATATATCTGTTACAGCATCTGTTGTAGGATATGCCAACTGCACATCATATTCCCAGCCAGCTGTATGCCAGTCATCATCCAGATATGCCAGCGCTTTATCCTCCAGCCTCAGGCTCCCTTTTCTATATCCGTGATTTTTACCAAAATAGTTTTTTATCAGTGATACCTCATCTGTACTCCAATAGGTCAGGGTATGAGCCAAAATCCTACCCACCCAGATATCAGCATAAAGAGAGCCGGTATGATCATCATACTTGCCATCCGTGTCTGAATCTATCCAATTCCCATCCAGATCCATATAGTAAAGATCAATGGGAAATTCCACATAGGCGCCACCCCAACCGTCAGGCTCTTTCATCTCATACCAGGCCAAGGCCAGATCCCCGATCATTATCACCCCTTCTATGTTGCGGGTATTCCACTCGGAGATAAGGAGATTGTGAAGTGCTTCTTCGTCTCCGTCATTGTATGCCGTATACACATTCACATTATAATCCTCAGATTCAAGGTCAAACAAAAACACGCTCAAAGAGTCGCTTATCTGAGGATATAAATCCGCATTTACTACTATGCACATATTTTTACCCAAGAGTTCACTGGAATAGGTAAGTTCAGAATCGAATTTCCGGTCGAAGCTTTGAGAATTCAAATACTCCTTATAAGTTTCTGGACGGGTGGAGGTATCAATCCATCGGGTGACTTTGATCTGGGTATAGTCATCCTTATTCTGGGCCAAACCGAAACTCCCAAGGAAAAATACTAAGATTACTATTGTCAAAATAAAATTTTTCATTATTGCTCCTTTTTGAACAAAGAACTAAACGAACTATGTTATTAGACTCTATATATATGATAATTAAAATTCCAGATATGTCAATCCCTTTTTATTGGTATGAAGTGGTGGGCTAAAATATGCCCTTGCATTTTTCCATCTTTTTGGCAACACAGGTTGAGACAACCTGTAATACCATATCTAAAAGGAGTGCAAAAACTTGTTTTTGCAACAATAAATTGTTGCACTCCAAAGTCTCGGGCCGACGCAAAGGTCGGCCCCTACAATCAGAATTCCCTAATAAATGTAGGGGCGATGCTCTGTCATCGCCCGTATTGATTCCAACCGGTAACCCCACCTTGCCCTAAGGGTGATTTCACAATGTAGCGGAAAGCTTTAGCTTTCCATTCTTTCTTTCCCCCATTCCCTCCTTCAATGGAGATCTAAAGACCTCCGCTACATTTTCCCGTCCTTTTTTCCGCAACACGGGTTGAGACAACCTGTGATACCGAATTGAAAAAAACATCCTTGCAATTCTGGGTCAGGAGACCCAGAACTACCCACCTGAATACAAATTTCACAAAAAATATAAAAGGGAAAGTTCTATCTAAATATGAAATTCTACTACGTCCTCATCCTGGAGGGGATAATCCTTTTGAACCTTCTGCCCCGCATACTTTTCCTTTCCCCAGATGCGGGCAAATTTAAGGTCATGGGCAAAATCCTTGTGGATGGACAAGGCTGCATCTAACAGCTTTCCCCCTTTTTTCAAGATAATCGGGTCGGTGTAATCGGGTTTCTTCCCACGCTCTTTGGTATATACCCGGATGATTCCCAAAAGATTATAGATCTCTTTTTTTAAGTCATTTAGATTGTTTTTCGTGGTGGCCGAAAACGAAATGAGAGGAAATCTATCGCCGTAGAATTCCTTCACGACCTGAAGATTTTCTTTAGCTCCTCCTGTATCGATTTTATTGGCCAGAACAAGAGCCTTTTTGTGAGCAATTCCATCCCTGTGGTCGATCAGTTTTTCCTCTTTTCCCAGATTGACCTTGGATTCCATTAATCTTTTGACCACCATCTCAGTCTGGTCCAATAGATCATCTGAGGACAGATCCACCACCAAGAGTGCACCATCGGAGTTGCGCACAATTCCGGGCACCCAGAACTCCATATAATCTGAGCTAATGGGAGGAACATCCACCAGTTGGATCTGGATGTGATCATAGGGCATCATTCCGGGCAGAGGTCTTTGAGTAGTGAAGGGATAGGGCGCAATCTCCGGAGTAGCATTGGTTAAACTGGCCAAGATCTGGGATTTCCCTACATTAGGTGCACCTACCAGAACCAGCTGCCCGGCCCCTTCCCTTTCCACATTATAGATATGTGCTCTTCTGGTGCTTTTCTTACTTTGGGAAGCGAGTTTTTTTAGTTTGGAAATTCTCCTCTTTAAATCTGCCTGAAGTTTGTCGGTTCCCTTGTGTTTGGGCATGATGGCCAGCATCTGCTGCAGGCACCTGAGTTTCTCCTCATCGGTTTTGGCCTGGCGGTACTTTTTCTCCGCTTCGAAATATTGAGGTGGTAGATTTGCCGGCATATCTGAACATCCTTATTTATCCTTAATAATATAATCCCTTCCTATTTCTGAGTCAATTAGTTAGCCACCAATTGGTATAAATTTTTGGACGGGGACTAATTCTTTGAGAATCAATGAAATTAGCTAAATTATATTTAAAAATTTTTGAAACCTTCATTTGAGATTCTTCGTTGAACAAAAAGGATAAATGTGGTTGAAAATTATTTAATCATAATCGGAGAGTTTTAAAATGAAAAGAGCTATAATAATATCCTTGATAACCACACTCTTCTTTTTTTTCCTGTTTGAATACGTTCTCTCCACTACAGGTCGAATCTACGGAAGAATCTACACGGATGATGATAAAATCTACGAGGGGTGGATCAGATGGGATAAAAATGAGGCCTTCTGGGACGATATCCTGGATGCCACTAAAAAATATGATACCCCTCATCCCAGAAAAACAAAAAAGGAAAGATACATAAAAATTTTCGGTTTTCGAATTAGCCTGGGGGAGGAGGGTGAAGAGGGCGAAACCAGTGCCTCCATGGGTATCAAGTTCGGACACCTGGAGCAAATAAAGGTTAGATCAGGTCATAGAGCCACTCTTTATTTGAAAAATGGAACCAAGATGGATGTTACCAGCTACGGAACAGATATTGGTAATTCCGTTAGGGGCATAGAAGTTGAAGGACCGGAATTCGGAAAACTGACTCTGGATTGGGATAACCTGGAGAAAGTACACTTTGAGAAGGAACCGGACAGAACCCCTGCCAAGAAAAGGGAAGGGCTTTACGGAAAGTTAACCACCAGGGATGGAGAGGAGTTCACCGGGTTTATCACCTGGGATACAGACGAGCTTTTCTCCACTGACATTCTGGATGGCGAGGAGCATGGCCGGGACTGGGAGATTCCTTTCGGCAATATTGAAGCCATAGAGAGAAGGTCCAGAAGCTCAGCCAGGGTTTATCTAACAAATGGAGAAAAATTGACCCTCTCGGGAACCAATGATGTTAACAGCTCCGTCAGGGGAATTCAGGTTAACGATTCAGAAATCGGACTGATCGATATCTCCTGGGGCAGTTTCGACCGGGTCGATTTCCTGAAAGGTGGAGAGAAGTATTTGAAATCCTATGATGAATTCGATGGTGGTGAAAGGTTGTATGGAACAGTTGAAGATGAGGATGGGGAGAAGTATACCGGCTATATAACCTGGGACGACGATGAGAAATTCGGGTGGGAGATCTTGAACGGAAAATATCATGATCTGGATATGGAGATCGAATTCTGTAATATCCAATCCATAAGAAAGCGCGCCTTCTGGGGAGCGGAGGTTACCTTAAAGAACGGCAAACAGTTCAGGTTAGAGGACTCCAACGACGTAAATGAGGATAACAAGGGGATTTTCATAGAGGACGACGAAGGTAACGAGATTAGAATAGATTGGGACGATTTCGAAAAGGTCAGGTTTTTCGAAAAATAAACATTTCTAATCAACTTCTATTTATTAAGATCCTCAATAATTCTCAATTCAGCATATCTTCAATGTTTATAGAATTTAGTTAATCACAACTTTAAATCTTTTCAACCACCCAAAAATCCTACATAAATCCTTCCATTTCCAGTAACTAAGCGCCAAGTTACCTCTCACCATTCAGACAACTATAAACAAACCAGGATTTCCCAATTCTGAATATAGAGGGTTAGGGTAATCTTCCCCAATGTCTCGTTTATGGTTATTAAATAGGTTTATCGAAACCTGTTTTATTATTCTGCGTAAATTTTAATAGGAACCAACAAGACTTCACTTTCTCCTGTTTCAGAGGAGAAAATATGAAGAATTTAATTATGACGAACTGCGGAAAATGTTATAAGCAAAGAAGCATACTTTGAAAACGAAGGAGTGAGTTATGCATTCACAGAAAATAAGTTCCAAACTTAAACACTGGGGGCCCTGGATAGTTGGATTTTTGTCATTTCTGTGGGTTTTGCTCAGGAGCGGGACAAATCCCAAGCGGCTAACCTACCCCTGCCAGCGAGCCGCAATGCCTTTTGCTCTGAACTGGATTCTGGCAGTGATTGCATTTTTCGTCGGCAGTCTTTTTTTCCGGAAATTTGCCAAGTTTTCCGGCATTGCGATTTTGATACTGGGTGTTATATGGTTTACTGGCTCTCTGCCTGAATTTACCAGATCCAAGGTACCTCCTCCATTGTCGCTGCCTGTATGGGAGGTACCCGATCCGGTGTCGACTGTCTTCGTAATGGATAGTCTTCCGCCCACAACCGGCTCGCTCGCTGCTGGTGATACCTCTGTTCCCGATGAGTACCTTCCCGATCCTGCAATCGATACCATGCTTGCCATGATGGAGATGAAGGATATTTATCTGCATAAAACCGAAACGCACCCCTCTGGCATAGTGGGAGCCGAGGATGTTGTGATCATCAAGGGAAATTTTCAGTGGACCAGCAGAAACACCACCAGCACCGATCGCATAAAGGGACTGATATGGCAGATTATAAATCACCCGGATGGGATTCTCCGGCGAAATTCTGGTATGCGACAATACGCAGGGCGTAGGTACGGGGATCAACCAGCAGGACAATAATTCCGAAGATCCTGACCAGTCCATCCTTGATGTAGTTAACACATTTTATGCCAAGGGATATCCTGTGTATTGTATGGATTGGACCTCCATCTGGACCGTGGTGGCATCCGAATATTCCGATGGCGACTACAATGACGGATATGTTTATGAAGCAGCTACAAGAATATCTTACCCCAAGTTCCGTACCCCTTCGGAAGAACATTATATTTCACTGCGCTATGGTGTCTGGGATTCCCTTACAGCTCAGTATGACTCTTCCAGTCTGTGTATAATTGACTTCCCTGTGTTAAAATCTCACGCCATGGCTGGTGCCACTGTTGCTGTGAAAAACTGGATAGGATTGCTCACAACAGCATACTGGAATGACCGTTACGGTAGCTGGAACAACATGCACTACATCTATTTCTGGGGTGATTATGCTCTGGTTGCCCGGGTAATGGCAGTCACCTTTCCAAGACTTGTAATCGTGGATGCTACATGGATCTCAACTTATAATGCTAATGACCTTAGCTGGCTGGCGAATACCAGAATGCTGGTGGCCTCCACTGATCCGGTTGCCCCATCATGGTATGCGACAAGATACATATTGACACCTATTGCCCGTTATCCCAATTGGACCAATCCGGAGACGGGCGTTTATGGTACGACTCTGGATATATGGACAGCATTCTTAAGCGACTCAGCAGGATTCTCGTGCACCAAAGATTCTTCGGAAATGTCTGTTTATAACAGGGGAATCATATGCTCTCCATATGCCTGCGGCGATGGCAACGGTGACGAAAACGTTGAGATCACAGATGCTGTTTACCTGATTAATTACTTATTTAAAAGTACTGCTCCGCCTGAGTGCCCATCACCTTATACCTGCTGTGCAGATGCAAACGGGGATGGAGAGTCAACCATTGCGGATGTGGTATATCTGATCAACTACATGTTTAAATCAGGCCCGGAACCAATCTGTTTAAGCTAAGGTTTTTTTAGAAGTAAACACGAACTTATATAAACCAAAAAGATAGAAAATCTTTTTTATCTTCAATTACACCTTCATTCTATTTTCTCATCTGACCAGAGCTTCCCTCTTTTCCACTTGTCCAAAAGTATCTCTGCACAAGCTGAAGCTTTAGTATTAGGGTATTTTCCAATTACGTCCTCAAAGAACTCCTTCCTTTTGTCCTTTTCTTTTGGAGCGTTAAGCCGTAGTAGATGCCATACGTGCCCGGAATTAGGATATCGTTCTATAAATTTCCTAACATTGTTTACATTCTCAAACATATGAGCCAATTTATCATATGCTACATCCACATATGCGCTATGTGGATATTCATCAATTACTCTTCGGAAGTCTTCCATACCATCTAGACGTTTACTCTCTTTTAGTGATTTCCTGAGTTTTCTATAACCTCTTAGCAGAAGATCATAAACTTCTTTCTCATCACCATGTGGCGGTCGTACTTTAAACTGTAGTTGGTCAGACAGGATCGTAAAAGTTTCTCTTTTTCCATTAAGTCTGATAGAACCTTTTAATTTGACTTGCACAGTGTATTCGCCTCGGGGGATTAGCTTACTAAATATTACATCTTCGTTTTCAATCCCAAAGCTACAAGGAGGCCCCAGTAGATTAATAATTTGTATATCTTGTTGTCTTGGATCTAAAACAGGGGTTCCAAAGTAGACAGCTTGAATACATCCACCTTCAAGAGTATCACCACTTGTGGACACAACATAGAAATGCATAAAACCCAGATGCGGATCTACGCTGGTAACATAATGCATCTCTTCATTCAGATTTTCAACTATGATCGATAACCAAATGGGCTCATTAACGAAATATTCCTCCTTGTCAAGTGAAATCGTGAAAATTATGTCATCAGGGGTAAGCGATTCAGAATAAAGTTTGGAAACAAGTATAAAAAGTAAAGCAACAACTAATAGAATAGTTGTTTTATCGAAACTTAGTTTATATCCTCTCATATTATATTATACTCCGTTTATTTAAATCCATATTGTATAGATTATTTAAAATTTCCTGAATTCCACTTTTCCTGTATCAGTCTCAATTAAAACATAGTTATTGCTTTTCAAAGCCCCTGGATTTACAACTGTGGTTTCTTTGATTTTTTCTTCTCCCTGGGCATTGTGGGCGTGACCGCAGAAGACCCACTGGGGTTTGATCCTCTGTATTAAGTCGTTTACGACCTCTGAACCCTTGTGTGATCCATTGTCCAGATCAAGCTTGCCTAAGGGCGGAGTGTGAAGTAACAAAATCTTTTTCTGGGACAAATCAGTAAGAAAATTCAGTCCATAGGTCACTCCCCATCGGGGATACATGAGTACAAAAAAGTCCTCCCCCTCACTTTCCGTTATCTCACCCCCAAAACCTGCTATTACCCAATCATTCAAAATGTGAAAACTGTGATGAATTATGTGAAGATTAGGGTTCTCCATTGCCTCTAATCCAATCCTCAGATACTGGGATATGGGCGCATCCACATTTCCCGGGATAAGAAAAGTAGGTTTCCCTAATTTCCCAATTTCCTCATAAAATTTTCTATAGACCTCTGCATTTTCCTGGATTTCCTCTTTTATTCCGGGCTTGTTCTTATCCGGTGTTCTATTTTCCTTCATGGCATTGACCCATTCTGTGGCTTTGCCCCTCCATTTAAGAATGTCTCCGGTATAGCAGATCACATCAAAACTCAAACCTTTTGCCGCTTGGATAAATCCGGGGAGAATCTCCCCTTTGGCATGGTAATCAGAAAACACTAATATCTTCATCTTTCTCTCCTTTTGAAAATCTGATACCCTGCTTTTTCCAATCTTTTAACGGAGGTGTAATATGGATCGCACATTTCTTCCTCTAGGTAATCCTGGTACTTTAGCTCTTTAAGTTTTTTCAGCATGGTTTTATTTTCCTCTTGAGGCATCAGAACAGGATCGTTCATACAAGCCACGTGGAATTTCACTCCGGCATTCAAAAGATTTTCTATTCCCTTAAATGGAAGTTCATAAAACTCACCCAGAGCCCCGGTTTTTCTCTGAAATCCTTCAGGGGTTCCAGCTTTTAGGCATAATCTTATATATACGTTTTTATACTTTCGCAGGCTTTTGACATACTCTAAGTCTTTTCCAAATAGAATTCCATTGGTTTCCAGAATAAAGGAGTAATTGGTGGTATTAATCAGATCCAGAACCTTTAAAAGATGTTCTTTACACAGGGTGGGCTCACCCCCGGAGATTCTGAGTTTTGAAATCCTCTTCTTTCTGGCATTGAAAACCAGCCTCTGAAAAACCTGCTGAGGCGTGTAGAACTTACCGTGCTGTTCCGGGAAATCGCGGGACCACTCCACCCAGCAGAAGATACATCTTAAATCACATCCCACAGTGTATCCTGTGGATATCCCTCCATAAACACCCACATTATAGAACTTGGTATATTTTCTGGCATCTCCCCGGCACACCATCCTCTCAGTCTCTTTTGCCAGCTTCAGGGGGTCATATGGTTTAAAACCAGGCACCAGGTATCTGGGATAATCATCTGTCATTAAAATCTTTGCCCTTTTTTTATTTCTCTGCTAGACTGATTCAAATTCCTCCGGGATCTTCCTTTTGGCATTTTGATCTCGAATTCTATTGACTTCCCTGTAATTTTTTTTTAAAATTTAGTCAGCTTTGGAAGAAAAGGCAACATCAAATTAAAAGGAGATCTATCTGCGCTTTGATTTTGAGAAAAAAATGGTGTTAAAAGGAAAGGAGGAAGGATGAGTGATTTCTTTCAATCCGGGGTAGTCTCCACTTTACACCGTCTGGGCAAAGTTGATCTCAAAGGTATGGAGCAAAAGCTGAAGAAACATTCCCTACACCGTCCCATCGCTCTGGTTTTGCCTGCGGTCTATGCGGAGTTTGAAGGCAAAGCTATGCCCAAAATTCTGCGTGAACTAAAGAACGTGGATTACTTAGAAGAGATAATTTTAGTGATGAATCGGACTGACACCATGGAATTCAAGCAGGCTAAAAAGGTCGTTACTGATATCGGTCTGAATGTCAAGATCGTCTGGAGTTCAGGTCCAAGGATAGGAGAGTTGTATAAGCTCCTGGAGAAAAATGACCTCTCCCTGGGACCTGATGGAAAGGGCCGTTCGGTCTGGATCGCAAAGGGATATGTCATCGCCAATGAAAAATCGGAAGTGATTGCCCTGCATGACTGCGATATACTCAACTATAATCGGGAACTTTTAGCCCGGCTCTGTTATCCTTTAGCCGATCCCTCCATGGGTTACGAGTTCTGTAAAGGTTATTACAGCCGGGTAACAGACCGCTTGTACGGAAGAGTAACCCGACTTTTCATCACCCCTCTTATCCGGGCGTTTCAGAGGCTGGTGGGTTATCATCCTTTCCTGGTATATCTGGATAGTTTTCGCTATCCTTTAGCTGGCGAGTTCAGTCTGAATGTGGATCTGGCTCGAATAAACCGCATCCCCAGCGATTGGGGTCTGGAGGTAGGCGTTCTGGCTGAAGTTTACAGAAACTGCGTAGCCAAAAGAATCTGCCAGGTGGACTTGATTGAAACCTACGAACATAAACATAAAGCTCTCTCAGCCACAGATCCCAAAAAGGGACTTATGAGGATGTGCATTGATATCACAAAATCTTTGTTCCGAACCATTTCCACAGAAGGCATTGTGATCTCTGCAGGGCTCTTAAGAACTCTACTTGGAACATATCTCCGATTTGCCCAGGACACAGTCAAAAAATACGAGGATGATGCCACTATAAATGGCCTCTTCTTCGATCGGCATGCCGAGGTAACTGCGATCGAGGCCTTTATCAAGGGCATCCAGATAGCAGCAAAGGAATTCCTGGATGATCCACTGGGTGCTCCGGAAATACCCAACTGGAACCGGGTAACCTCCGCCATTCCGGATTTCCTGGACAGACTGAAAGAAGCAGTAGCAGAGGATAACAGGTAAACTCCCCATGCCAGGCAAAGAACAAGCTCTCAAGGAAAAGGGAATGGAGATCCTAAGGGCAAGTCTGAAGGCTTCCGACCCCAAAACTGCGATACTCAGCAAACTGAAAGTACAAGACGAACTGCTCTACCCTTATGGTGATATGGTGTTTAAAGTAAGCAACCCTGAAGATTTAGAAACATTCTCCCGGGATGATTATGAGTTTAAGCTGAGAGATATAGAAAGGATTTTCGTGGTGGGATTTGGAAAAGCTTCCGCTTCCATGGCCAGGGCTATAGAGGATCTCCTGGGGCAGAGAATTCATAGAGGGATCGTTATTACCAAAAGAGGATACGTAGAGAACTTGTCAAGGATGGATTTAATAGAAGCGTCTCATCCCATACCAGACAAAGATGGTGTACGAGGGACAGAACTTATAATAGATCTTTTGAAAGATACGCACGAACAAGACCTGGTTATATGCCTGATCTCGGGAGGTGGCTCGTCACTTTTTGTCGCCCCCTGCCAGGGGATCACCCTAGAGGAAAAACAAAAGCTAACTGATCTTCTGCTCAAATCCGGAGCAACCATCCAGGAGATAAATGCTGTGCGAAAACATATCTCCCTGGTCAAAGGAGGCAGATTAGCCCATATAGCTTACCCGGCCAGGATACTTTCTTTGATCTTCTCGGATGTAGTGGGGGATAAACTGGATTCCATTGCCTCAGGACCCACTGCACCTGATACCACCACCTTTTCGGATTGTATGGGCATTCTAAAGAAATACGAACTATTAGAGATAATTCCCCAATCGATAAGAACGTACCTGAACGAAAACATTGAGAAGACGGAGAATGAAACACCTAAACCAGGCAATCCCGTTTTCGAAAACGTACAAAATGTTATAATTGGTTCCAATTACCTGGCTTTGAAATCAGCCGAGAAAAAAGCCAACGAGCTGGGTTTCAATACATATCTTTTGTCAGATTCGATTATTGGAGATACCACAAATGCAGCAAAGAAACATTCCCAAATGGCTAAAAGGATTAAAGAAAAGGGTGAGCCGGTATCTCCACCCGCATGTTTTATTTCCGGAGGTGAGACCACGGTTCAGGTCAAAGGCAAGGGTCTGGGCGGTAGGAACCAGGAATTCGCTTTAGTCTGTGCCATGGAAATCGAAGGAATGGAAGATACGGTGATTATGAGCCTGAACACCGATGGTACGGACGGTCCCACAGATGCGGCTGGTGCATTCTGCGATGGGAGAACAATACAGAAGGCAAAGAAATTAAATCTTGATCCAAAAAAATACCTGGAAAATAACGATTCTTATCATTTCTTTGAAAAGGTAGGAGGCTTGATCAAGACAGGCCCCACCAACACCAACGTGATGGACATTCACATAATCTTAGTGGGATAAAAAATGGCAAAGGACGTATTAAGCAAGGAAGTTAAAGAAAAAATCAAAGAATTCGAGAAAGCCGATATCATAGTGGGAATTCCCAGCTACAACAATGCCCGCACCATACCCCATGTGGTAAGGGCGGTTTCAGCCGGTTTAGCTAAATACTTCTCCAAATACAACTGTGTTCTGATAAATTCAGACGGTGGATCAGGTGATGGAACTCCGGATTTGGTTAATGGAACCACCGTAGAGGATTTCGACACCATTCTGATAGAGCATCCAGTCTATCCAGTGAGTAAGATAGTTACCCCTTACCATGGAATTCCAGGTAAGGGGAGTGCCTTCAGAACCATCTTTGCCATAGCAGACCTTCTGGAGGCTAAGGCTTGTGCGGTGGTGGATTCCGATGTGAGGAGCATTTCTCCCGAGTGGATGGAATCTCTTCTGGAGCCTATACTTTTTCACGGATTTGACTTTGTTGTCCCTCTATATCATCGGCATAAATATGACGGCACCATCACCAACAGCATAATCTATCCCCTAACCCGGGCTTTGTACGGCAAAAGGATAAGGCAGCCCATTGGGGGTGAGTTTGGATTCTCAGGAAAGTTAGTCTCCCATTTTCTCAAAGAGGAACAGGTCTATCAGACCGATGTTGCCAGGTATGGCATTGACATCTGGATGACCACTACCGCGATAGCCAACGGCTACAACATATGTCAATCCTTTTTAGGAGCAAAAATCCACGACCCTAAGGATCCGGGTGCGGATCTATCCGCCATGCTGGCCCAGGTGGTGGGATCGGTATTCGCCTTAATGGAAACCTATTATAATAAATGGTCTGAGGTATCCAATTCCACCTCGGTTACCGAGTTCGGATTCAAATTCGAGGTGGGTCTGGAGCCGGTCAGGGTTAATCTGGAGAGAATGGTGGAAAACTTCTCTCAGGGAGTCTTGAATCTTAAACCAGTATGGAAAAGGTTTCTTTCAAAGGACATCCTAAGAGAGCTGAAAAGAATGTCCTCCTATAACGTGCTGGAATTCAGATTTCCGGAGGAGCTCTGGGTCAAGATAATTTATGATTTCGCCCTGGCTTACCATAATAAGGTTATGTCCTGGGAGCACATCCTCAAATCATTGACACCGCTTTACCTGGGAAGAACCGCTTCTTTCGTCAATGAGACCATGGAATCATCTGCTCAGGAAGTAGAGGAGAAACTGGAGAATCTTTGCGTTGAGTTTGAAAAGCAAAAAAAATATCTGCTTAAAAACTGGAGCAAATAAAAGGAGGATGCTATGTTAGAAAACTTCACCTGGATACAATTGACTCTCACCAGTCCCATCGTGGAATTCTGGGAGAAGATTGCATACGTAGGCCCCAAACTACTGGAGCTTATTATTATCTTCGTTTTAGGTTTTTTGATCGGCTGGCTCTTAAAGGCTTTTGTCAAAGCTATTTTGACCGCAGTAAGGTTCGATCGATTCTGCTACCGGATCGGATTCTCAACTGCTCTGCAAAGAGCAAGCATTATGAGCTCCCCTACAGAGATCATTGGCCTTTTGACCTATTGGGTAGTCGTCTTTCTATTCATCCTGACAGGATTCAGCGCCTTGAAGGTCACAGCAGTGGATCAGATGATCGCATCCCTTTTCTCCTATCTCCCACATTTCCTTTTGGCTGTTCTGGTTTTCATCTTCGGATATCTTCTGGCTCAGTTTTTGAGCCGGGCACTTCTGATCGCACTGGTTAATGCAGAGATAAAATATGCCCGATTTATTACCGGTGGCGTTCAGATTCTGATAATATTTCTGTTCATAGCTATGGGCATTGAACAGTTGGGCATAGCCCGGGGTGTGGTGGTAGCTACTTTCTCCATATTTTTTGGCGGGGTGGTTCTGGCTATGGCCATTGCCTTTGGCCTGGGAGGAAAAGACTTAGCCAAGGATATCCTGGAGAAGAGAATAAAACCACCCTCCGAAACCAAATCCAAATCCGATGAAATCTCTCATTTATAAATCGTTATGAAAGAAAAGATTTTAATATTCACCGATTTAGACGGCACCCTATTAGATTACAACACCTATTCCTACGAGAAGGCGCTTTCGGGCATACAGCTCATCAAAAGAAAAGAGATTCCTTTGATTTTATGTTCCAGCAAGACCCGCGCGGAAATGGAGGTCTACAGAAAATTGCTCAAAAACTCCCATCCCTTCATCCCGGAGAACGGCGGAGCTGTCTTCGTTCCCCGCAAGTATTTTAAAATTAAACTTAAGGGCTTTATGGACAGGTCAAGTTACTGGGTAAAGGAATTGGGCGTTACCTATCCCCTGCTCAGAAAAGAGCTGGTTCAGGTGACCTCAAAGTTCAGCCAGCCGGTGTATGGTTTCGGAGATATGAATCCCAAAGAGATAGCCTCACTCTGCGGGATAACCTACAAGGACGCGGAACTGGCCAAATGGAGAGAATACGATGAGACCTTCTATTTCCTTAAATCAGTGAATGATGAGACCTTAAAAGAGATGCAAGCTCAGTTCGCAAAGGATGGTTTCAACCTGGTCAAAGGTGGCAGATTCTTTCACCTCACCGGAAAAAATGATAAAGGAAAAGCTGTGGAAATACTGAAAGACCTGTACCAAAAGGAATTTCAGACCAAATGCAAAGCCATCGGTTTAGGTGACAGCTTAAATGACCTCCCCCTGCTCAAGGCTTGTGACATTGCTTATCTGGTCAAAAAGATAGATGGCTCATACGACAAGGATGTGCTGGCCCAGATAAAACCAAATCTGGTCGAAGGGATAGGACCTGAAGGGTGGAACAGGGCAGTGCTGGAAGCACTGGGTGAAGAGTAGTTTAAACTGCGGGGTACATCTTTTGAATAAAGCTAAGTTACTTAAGGGTGATTAGGAATTTCATTCCTGGTAGGAGACGATCTTCCAGGCGTCCTCTTTCCACTTAAGAATGGTCTGAGTATAGCGGGTGATTCCGGTCTCCTTGTGAATAAAGGTAACCTCCACCCGGGCTGAATCTCCTTGAACGTGCTCTTCAGCCACTATGATCCGAAAGCTTTGCCATTTAGCCCGCACCGCTCCATTTTTTAACAAGCTCAGGTAAAGGTCTTTTTTCATCAGATCCAGATTTTGAAGCTGCTCCTCCTCAGGCAAATGTATAAGCTTTTTTTTAGCCACCTCCTCAAAGTCCACATATTTGAGGATAGCAGTCGAATCGGATGCATACACCGCCTCCACGAATTGCATCACGACCTTCCTGGGGTTGGGACGCCCGCCACAAGCAAGAATCAAAATAATGGTTAAGACAAAAATCAGATATAAGCTTCTTTTCATCCTTACCCTCTTTTATCCATTTGTATTATTATAAAAACAGAAAGGATTGTCAATATTTCTTTCAAAATAATTAATAAATTGGTATCATACATTGTGTCAAAGCACTCTAACACAGGTTGAGACAACCTGTGTTACCGAACGGGTTATTTACTGGTATCATACTTTGTACCAAGATATGATCAAAAAAACACAGGTTGAGATAACCTGTGTTACCGAACAGATTATTTATGGTAGCACACCTTGTATCCCTGGCCGTTCCGGCAAG
>JBARPA010000442.1:0-3093 GCA_049642665.1 Candidatus Zixiibacteriota bacterium | reverse complement strand
GTATTAATCGAGATTTTCGTTTCCCAACCTCTGCAGTATGAGGTTTTCCTACCGGGGAACAACTGGTTAAATATCAATTTCTACAGGGCCAAAATAGACACAGAGTATTTTTCAGGAGTGGAGATATCAGGACTGATAAAGAAGGCCAAAGCCTATCAATTCGAAAACTCAGCTCAGCTATCCCTGCTCATGAATAAATCTTACGATAACCTTTCCCATTCCCTGATCTCCGAGCCTTACAGAATCCAGATATCCATTGAGGATACCGGCTCTGAGTTTACCTCGAATCATCTGGAAGAGATAAACCAGAGAACTGATCAGGTAGATGTGGTGATTATTGACCCGGGGCATGGAGGCGATGATTTGGGAAATATAGGCCCCAAAGGTTTGAGCGAGAAGGAGGTGGTACTGGATATTGCCAAAAGGATTAAAGAATTATTTCAGGGATATGATGATCTGGAAGTATTTCTGACCCGGGAAACTGATCTGAACCTGCCCTTAAATCAGAGGGCCAGATTTGCCAATCAAAACGGTGGTGATCTTTTTATATCCCTTCAAACCAGCTTCTCCCGGGATCCAACAGAATCGGGTTTTAAAGTCCTCAACCCGGGTAAGGCAAAATCGAAAGAGGATAGTATTATTCAGATATCAGAAAACTATGCTGCCCCGATTGATTCCCTTGATAGAATTAAAGATCTTTCCGCGTATCTGGATACCTTAAATCAGGACACCACCCAGATTAAATTCGTAAATGAATCTAAAGAACTGGCCACAATAGTTCATCAGGAACTTAAAAGGATTCTTCCCACCCAGGATAGAGGAACAGGCCAGGCTGATTTTCTGATTTTAAGAAAGGCTTACATGCCCGGCATCCTGGTCCAGATAGCATATATCTCCAATCCCTATGAGGAGCTTCTGTTAAGGGAAGGCAGCTTCAAGCAGTGGGTGGCGCAAGCCCTATATCAAGCCATAATCAGGTTCAAGGAAAAATCCCCGGAATCCTTTTAAAATGGGAAAAAAGGCTTCTCAAAGAAAATCTGCAAATGGGGGAATAGGGGTATTTGATTCCGGAGTAGGCGGGTTGACAGTGGTCAAAGAGATATTCAAAATCTTACCTCAGGAGAAGGTGATCTATTTTGGGGATACTGCTCGCTGCCCTTATGGCCCCAGGTCTAAAAGGATTATTCAAGAGTTTTCCGTTCAAAACGTGAATTTTCTTCTGTCCTTAGGGGTTAAATTCATAGTGGTGGCGTGCAATACCTCTTCTGCGGTAGCCCTGGATCATCTGAAAAGAGGATTTGATCTGCCTTTAATGGGGGTTATAGAGCCGGGTGCCAAAGCTGCAGTTAATTCCACCAGAAACGGGAAAATAGGGGTGATTGGAACCTCTGGGACTATAGCATCCGGGTCCTATCATAAGGCAATTAAGAAGATCAGTAAGAAATTATCGGTTTTTTCCTATGCCTGCCCGCTTTTTGTGAGCCTGGCAGAGGAGGGATTTCTGGATAAGAAGGCAACTCATTTGATAGCACGGGAATATCTGAAGCCTTTGAAAAAGCATGGGATAGATACCCTTATTTTAGGATGTACCCATTATCCTTTATTGAAGAAAGTAATTGCCCGGGTAATGGGAGATGGTGTTACCTTAATAAACTCAGCAGAGGAAACAGCCATAGAGTTAAAAGAATCTCTCCTAAAAGAAGGACTCTTAAACCAAACATCCAAAGCTTCAGTTCACAGGTTTTTCGTCTCGGATCAGCCGGAAAAGTTCATCCAGGTTGGTCAAAGGTTTTTAGGGAAAAAAATCAGAAAGGCACAGCTTGTCGATATAAACAGGTATTAATTGAAAGATTTTAAAGGAATAGATGAGGATAGTTTTAGCCACCAATAATACCCATAAAGCGCAAGAGATAAAAAACATTTTATCAGATTTAAAGGCGGAGATTTTAAGCTTAAAGGATTTTCCTCCCTATGTGATTCCGGAGGAAACAGGAAAGACTTTTGAGGAGAATGCCCTGATCAAGGCCCGGGAAGCATTTAAACACACAAACACAATATCTCTTGCCGATGATTCCGGGCTGGAGGTGGAAGTTTTGGACAGGTCTCCCGGGATAATGTCAGCCCGCTTTGCCGGTCCGGGATGCACATACAAAGATAATAACATTAAACTGCTCAATCTGATGAAGGACGTTCCCGATGAGAAAAGAGGAGCCACATTCAGATGTGTAGTGGCCATAGTTTTCGATTTAAAAGAAATCAAAATTGTTGAGGGAGAAGTAAATGGGTTCATAACTAAAGAAGAGAAAGGAGAAGGTGGCTTTGGCTATGATCCTGTTTTTTATTACCCGCCTTTGGGAAAAACCTTCGCCCAGCTAAATCCGGATGAGAAAAATAAGGTCAGCCACAGATCAATAGCATTCAAAAAAGCTCAAGAAGTTTTAGAAAAATTAATACGGTAGCACAACTTGTCTCAAGTTGTGCTGAAATAGGCTAGTGTAAATTCTGATACCCCGAATGGAGTATATTTTTAAGGCTAATTCTATCAAGCAGAAGTCCTAGATCCCCCGCATTTTGCGGGGGGCTTGACACTCCAGTTCACTCTGAAGAAACCTCTGGCAGGACAAAACTTCGCTTGACAACTTTATTAAATCTTTTTAATTTTCAACCGTAATAAAAGGGTGAGGAGGTTAAGATCTCCTCATCTAAAGTTTAGAAAGCAGCGGGGTGTGGCGCAGTCTGGTAGCGCACATGGTTTGGGACCATGGTGTCGGAGGTTCAAATCCTCTCACCCCGACCAGATATTGGAAAACGGTAAACAGTTAAAAAGTGTCAAAGCCGTGAACTGTTAACCGTTTACAGTTAGCAGAAAATGCCCCCGTAGCTCAGTTAGGATAGAGCATCTGCCTTCTAAGCAGAGGGTCGCCTGTTCGAGTCAGGCCGGGGGTATTAGGAATTAGTTGTTGGTTGTTAGTTATTAGTTGTTAGTAGGTATAGATCAGAATTTCTAATTAAACCAAAAACTAACCACCATTAACTAACAACTGTCTTCTGCACGGTGGGTGTAGCTCAGTTGGTTAGAGCACCAGGTTGTGG
>JBARPA010000441.1:0-3783 GCA_049642665.1 Candidatus Zixiibacteriota bacterium | reverse complement strand
CATAAGGAATTTTCAGGTGATTGTGTGTGGGAAGGATATCTCCTGGACAAAGAATTTTCCCATTGCCCGTATCTATCAGGACCGCCTGGTGACCTCTGGTATGACCGCCTGTGGGAATAACTTTGATTCCTGACTCAATTTCCTTTTCACCGTCAACTAACTCTATTAGATTGAAATCCCTTAAAATAAAAAAATTCTCGGGAAAATATGTGGCCATGGTTCTCTCATCAGGAGACAGCGCATTCTTCCATTCCTGAGATTGGATGATGTGCCTGGCATTGGGGAAGGTGGGAACCTTTTCATCTGATTCATTGAACTTAACCACCCCACCAGCATGATCCATGTGCAGATGAGTCGGAATCACCAGATCGATATCCTCCGGATTAAGTCCGAAGTTCGCCAAACCCTGATTCAAGTTGGAATCCTTCTCGACACCATAGATTCTTTTCATCCTATCAGTTAAAGTATCACCCATACCAACATCGATTAAGATATTTTTAGTTTTAGTTTTAACCACAAAAATATTCAGATCCAGATCAACTAGATTTCTTTCATCACATTTCACCATTTTCTCCCAGATAACCTTAGGCACCACTCCGAACATAGCACCGCCATCGATTTTAAATCTGTTCTCCACAAAGGAGAATATCTCAACATCACCTAATTTCATGTGATCGCCAGCCCACGTCTTGTTATGATAATATGAAGGATGGGGCACTGCTCCACCCTCCGTAATTATTAACCTCTTAAGTATGAAGCAGCAATGACCAGTCTCTGAACTTCAGATGTTCCCTCGTAGATTTCAGTTATCCTCTGGTCCCGGTAAAGCTTTTCGATATCCGAGAATTCACCTATGTAACCATATCCACCGTGAATTTGCATGGCTCGATCAACGCAGAACCTGGAAGCTTCGGAGGCGAAAAGCTTTGCCTGGGCAGCCTCCTTGGAGAAGCGTTCTCCTTTATCCTCCATCATTGCAACTTTATAGATCAGAAGCCTGGCTGCCTCAAGTCTGGTGCTCATGTCAGCTATCATCCACTGGATAGCTTGCAGTTTAGCAATTGGAGCACCAAACTGTTTACGGGTTTTGGCATATTTTACCGATTCATCGAAAGCTCTCTGAGCAATGCCCACAGCCTGGGAAGCCACACCTGTGCGAGCACCATCTAAAGTGGTCAAGGCAATTCTGAAACCCTTTCCAGGTTCACCCAAAATATTGGATTTGGGGATTTTGACGTTTTCCAGTTTCAACCTGGCCGTGGTGGATGCTCTCAATCCCATCTTGTATTTCAGAATCTCAGAGGAAAAACCATTACCATTGGGTTTACCCTCAACAATAAAAGCCGAAATTAAATCCTTCTCCCCTTCTCTGGGTATCTTTCCAATAACAACAGTAACATCAGCTACATTTCCGGAACTGATAAAAATCTTCTCTCCGTTTATAACGTAGTTATCTCCATCTTCCACCGCTGTAGTCTGCTGGTTCCCGGCATCGGACCCAGCATCAGGTTCGGTCAGGGCAAAGGCTCCTATCCATTCGCCTGAGCACATTTTGGGAAGATATTTCCTTTTCTGTTCCTCTGAACCAAACTTCTCAATAGGATAAGAGGCTAAATTAGTTACCGCCATTATAATCGAAGCTGAGGCATCAAACCAGGCGATCTCTTCAATCAGGGCAGCGTAGTCGATTTTGCTTCTGCCCATACCACCATATTGCTCAGCCACCGGAAAAGCCATAAAACCTTTAGCTGCCATCTTTTTATAAAGATCCATTGGGAATTCAGGAGGTTTTCGGTCCAGATCTTTAGCTATCGGTGCGATCTCAGCCTCACCGAATTCCTTTACCATATCCCTTACCTGCTGTTGAGAATCAACCAGATTGTAGGTCATTACTCCTCCTCTGATATTATAGTTAAAAACTAATTTATTCTCTTCACTCTAAACTCTTAACTCTCTACTCTAAAAAATCTTCTCCTCTTTCCCTCTTTTAGGGATCTCCTCCTTGAGATATTGAACAGCCTCAGTGGTGGGAGCGCCTGGAGTGAAGAGCTTTCCCACTCCCATCTTTTCAAGCTTTTTAATATCCTCTTTGGGTATAATTCCTCCTCCAAATAAAAGGATATGTTCGGCATCTTTTTCCTTAAGAAGGTTCAACACTGCAGGAAAAAGAGTCATATGAGCACCGGACAGGATGCTCATTCCGATAGCGTCCACATCCTCCTGGATAGAAGCTTCCACGATCATCTCCGGGGTTTGACGCAGACCAGTATAGATCACCTCAAATCCAGCATCCCTTAAAGCCGAAGCGATAACTTTAATTCCCCGATCATGCCCATCCAATCCCGGCTTAGCCAATAATATTCTAATTTTTCTCTCCATATAAAACCTCTTTTTATAACCTCATCAATTTCTAATTCTTACCCTTTTGTAGAAACCAAAGGGTTACCCAGAAGGGGTTTCTCCGGGTGTGCGTTCTCGCACTCACACTAAATCCAGGGCGGCTCGGTATATTCTCCGAATTCCTCTCGTAAGATGTCTACGATCTCGCCCTCGGTGGTATAGCACCTTACACATTCCAGTATTTTGGGCATGGTGTTTCCCATTCCCTGGGCTGTTTTGCGAAGCTCCTCCAGCGATCTTTTGACTTTATCGTTGTCCCTGTTTTTCCTGACATCCTGCACACACTTCACCTGATCCTTCTCCACCTGGGGATCGAGTTGCAGAATAGGAATTTCTATTTTCTCTCCGGGGATAATGAAATCGTTGATTCCAACAATTATTCTTTCTTTTTTCTCGATCTCTCTTTGGTATTTATATGCGGCGTTGGCGATCTCCCTCTGGAAATATCCTTCTTCAATACACTTTAAAACCCCGCCCTTTTTTTCTATCTCATCAAAGTATTTCTCTGCACCCTCCTCCATCTTATGGGTCAGGGTCTCCATGAAGTATGAGCCGCCTAAAGGATCTATGGTAGCTGCCACACCTGTTTCATAGGCAATTAGCTGCTGGGTTCTTAAAGCAATCTGCACGGCTTTTTCCGAAGGTAAGGCTAAGGTCTCGTCCATGGAATTGGTATGCAGGCTCTGGGTTCCACCTAAGACTCCTGCTAATGCCTGAAATGCAGTCCTCACGATATTGTTCTCCGGCTGCTGAGCCGTAAGGGTGCAGCCTGCTGTCTGGGTATGGAATCTTAAAAGCCAGGATTCCTTCTTTTTAGCTTTGTACTTTTCTCTCATATGCCGAGCCCAGATCTTTCTGGCAGCTCGATATTTGGCTATTTCCTCGAAAAAGTCCAGATGAGAGTTAAAGAAAAAGGATAGGCGGGGAGCGAAAGTATCCACATCTAATCCTGCCTTTATCCCTGCTTCCACATAGGCGAAACCATCGGCTAAAGTGAAAGCTAACTCCTGAACCGCAGTTGATCCGGCTTCCCTGATGTGATATCCGGATATGGAGATGGTATTCCATTTGGGAACGTGCTGGGCACAGAAACCCATGATATCGGTGATAAGTCTTATGGAGGGTTCAGGTGGAAAGACCCATTCCTTCTGGGCAATGTATTCCTTTAAGATATCATTCTGTAGTGTACCCCTCAGTTTTTCCGATGGAACACCCTGCTTCTCACCCACGGCGATATACATGGCTAAGAGTATGGATGCCGGTGCATTAATAGTCATGGAGGTGGATATTTTATCTAAAGCAATTTGGTTAAAAAGGATCTCCATGTCCTTGAGGGAATCCACTGCCACCCCGCATTTTCCCACTTCCCCTTTGGACCTGGTG
>JBARPA010000440.1:0-1511 GCA_049642665.1 Candidatus Zixiibacteriota bacterium | reverse complement strand
TGAAAAAGCTTGAGGAGATAAAGAAGAGAGATCACCGGAAGCTGGCCAAGGAATTGGATCTGATTTCATTTTACGAGGAAGCCGGGCCGGGACTGCCTTTCTGGTTACCCAAAGGAGCTTTAATTCGAAAGATTATCGAGGATTTCTGGGTAGCTGAACATTATAAAGAGGAATATCAATTGATTTACACGCCCCACATTGCCAAACATGCTCTCTGGGAAAAAAGCGGACACACCAGTTTTTATACCGAGTATATGTATCCTTCGATGAAAACGGAGGAGGAGGAATACCAGCTTCGGCCGATGAATTGTCCTTTTCATATGTTAATATATAAATCCAAGATAAGGTCATATCGGGATTTACCTTTCAAGTTAGCTGAAATCGGGACAGACTACCGCTATGAGAGATCCGGTGCTTTACACGGGCTTTTACGGGTAAGGGGATTAACCATGGACGATGCTCACATCTTCTGCAGGCGGGACCAATTGGAGGAGGAGGTGATAAAACTTCTGAATTTCACGTTCCGCCTTTTAAAGGCTTTTGGCTTTCAGCAGTATGAGATCTATCTTGCCACCCGACCGGAGAAGTTCATCGGTGAATTAAGCGATTGGGACAAAGCCACAGGTGCTTTAAAAAATGCCCTGGAAAAGCATGAGATGAGTTATCAGATAGATTCCGGTGGGGGAGCTTTCTACGGTCCCAAGATCGATTTAAAAATCAAGGATCTTTTGGGAAGGGCCTGGCAGTGTACTACAATTCAATTTGACTTTAATCTTCCCACCAGATTCGATCTGAGTTTTGTGGGGCAGGATGGAAAATTCTATCAACCCATAATTATTCACCGCGCCCTTCTGGGCTCCTTTGAGAGGTTTTTCGGCATATTGATCGAACACTATGCTGGAGCTTTTCCCTTATGGCTTTCGCCGATTCAGGTTATGATAATGCCCATAACCGAGGATCAGAAGGATTATGCCCAGAAGATTAAAATTAAATTTCAGGAACAAGGATTGAGGGTTACCATAGACGAAAGGAATGAGAAAATAACTTACAAAATCAGAGAGGCCGAGACCCAGAAAATTCCATATATGCTAATCGTTGGTAAGAGAGAGGAAAAGGAAAAAACCGTATCCCTGCGAAAACACAAGCAGGGGGATATGGGCTCTTTTAACTTAGAAACTCTGTTAGAAAAACTTGAAGAGCAGATTGAAACTAAAACATAAAAAAGAGGAGTGGAAAAATTAAGAAGGTGAGAAAAAAAGAACCCCGGGTAAATCGAAGGATTCGTGTTCCTCAGGTAAGGGTAATAGATCTGGATGGGGCGCAGATTGGAGTTATGCCCACCAGAGAAGCCTTGAGGTTGGCAGAGACAAAAGGTTGCGATCTGGTTGAGGTTTCGCCAGATACTGCTCCTCCTGTTTGCAAGATAATGGATTATGGAAAGTACAAATATGAGCAGAGCAAAAAAGCCAAAAACGCCAAAAAAAAGGTACAGGCTTTTCAGCTCAAGGAGA
>JBARPA010000439.1:0-2611 GCA_049642665.1 Candidatus Zixiibacteriota bacterium | reverse complement strand
TAGGAGAAAACGCTCCTTTGGTTCGCAAGAGAACCTGTGAAAATCTGGAATATTTAGGTATTAAAATCAATGAGAAAAGAAACAAAGAGGCGATTAAAATTGAGGCAATGATAAGCACATCCACCTCCAGGGTGAAGGTTTTGGTAATCCCTACCAATGAGGAGCTGGTTATCGCCAGAGATACTCAAAGGATTATTCAGGAAACTGAAAAAAGAAAGGTAATGCACAAAGGAGTATGAAGAACTTATTTCCCATTCTTTTCTTATCCCTTTTTTTATTTCTTTTTTGCTGCGGGAAATCCGAAATTGAGAATTTGCAGATGAGATTGGATGATTTCAGGGACGTTCTTCCTGAGGAGCTGAGAATGAAATTCGATTCGGGGGACTATCAGAACGTGGTGATTGGTCTGGACTCACTTTTATCCTCGGATTTGAATTTCAAGAAAAAGCATGAAAGACTAAAGGATAAGGAAGCCATAAATGTTTTCTCCGCCCAGGAGGTGGTGGATTTTTACCGGGAATATTTTGTGGAGCGGATGGAAAAACTAAAGAGGAAAAAAGACTAGGAGGATTTTTTGAACCAGATAGTTGTAAAGGAAAAACTTGCCCCCCAGATTAATCTGATAAAGCTGGAAGTTCCCGAAATTACAAGAAAAGCTCAACCGGGCCAATTTGTGATCTTGAGAATTCACAAGGAGGGAGAAAGGATTCCCATGTCCATAGCTGATCTGGAGCCTGAAAACGGTCTTTTAACTATAATCTTTCAGGAGGTGGGAAAATCGACGGTTCAGCTGGGAAAATTCCAGAAAGGGGAAAAGCTTTGCGATGTGGTGGGACCTTTGGGACAGCCCACCCATATTGAGCATTATGGGAAATGTATTTGCGTGGGTGGGGGTATAGGAATTGCTCCCATTCATCCCATAGCTAAAGCCTTGAAGCAAACTGGCAATGAGGTGATCTCCATTATCGGAGCTCGAACAAAAGAGCTTCTGATTATGGAGGAGGAGATGAAAAAGACATCGGATGAGCTTGTGGTTTGCACCGATGATGGTTCCTACGGTTTTAACGGATTCGTTACCCAGCCTCTTTCCCAATTATTGAAGGAGGGAGCCCAGGTGGATTTCTGTATGGTTGTTGGTCCGGTGCCTATGATGAAAACGGCCTGTATGGTGACTCAACCTTACGGGATAAAGACCATGGTGAGCTTGAATCCCATTATGATAGATGGCACCGGGATGTGCGGGGTGTGTCGGGTAACGGTGGGAGAGAAGACTAAATTTGCCTGCGTTGATGGACCGGACTTCGATGGCCATCAGGTGGATTTCGACGAGCTTTCAAGAAGACTTTCCATGTACGTGAAGCAGGAAAAAATATCTTTGGAAAAATATCTTTCCCTGACAGGGAAATCGTAGAGAGAAAGGATTGAAAATTGGAGACTAAAGATAGGTTAAAAATTCCCCGCCAGAAAATGCCAGAACAACCTCCTGATGAGAGGATTCAAAATTTTAGAGAAGTGCCTTTAGGTTACACACCAGAGCTGGCTAAAAAGGAGGCATTACGATGCCTGCAGTGTAAAAAACCCACCTGCATAGATGGTTGTCCGGTCGAGGTGGATATACCCGGTTTTCTTAAATTGATAGAGCAAGGGGAATTTGAAGCTGCTGCCAGGAAACTAAAGGAGACCAACAGCCTTCCCGCTGTCTGCGGAAGGGTTTGTCCCCAGGAGGAACAGTGCGAAAAGACCTGTATTCTCTCTAAAAAGTTTACTCCCTGCGCCATCGGGAACCTGGAGAGGTTTGCTGCAGATTACGAAAGGGAACAGGGCCAGGTGGATATTCCTGAGATTTCTGAATCCACAGGTAAAAAGGTGGCGGTGGTGGGATCAGGCCCTGCCGGTCTGACCGTAGCTGGAGACCTGATCAAAATGGGGTATGAGGTGACCGTGTTCGAACTATTGCATAAAGCCGGAGGGGTTTTAGTCTACGGGATACCCGAGTTCAGGTTACCCAAAGTGATCGTGGAGGCAGAGGTGGACTATCTTGTGAAATTGGGGGTAAAGATAAAGACCAGCTGGCCTGTGGGCACTATCCAGACCGTGGATGAACTTTTCCAGGAGGGCTATCATGCCGTGTTTTTGGGGACCGGAGCAGGACTCCCCAATTTCATGGGGATTCCCGGAGAAAATCTAAATGGGATATATTCGGCCAACGAATACCTAACCCGTTCCAATCTGATGAAGGCATATTCTTTCCCTGAAGCGGACACTCCCATTTTTTCAGGTAAAAATGTTGCGGTTTTGGGAGGGGGAAATACAGCTATGGATGCGATCAGAATTGGTTTGAGGCTGGGTGCGGAGAATGCAATGATTGTCTATCGACGTTCCAGCGCTGAGATGCCCGCCCGGGAGGGTGAAATACATCACGCCCAGGAGGAGGGAATCCAGTTCCATTTCCTGACCACCCCCATTTGCTTTCTGGGTAACTCCGATGGCTGGGTAACCGAAATGGAATGTCTTAAGATGAAATTGGGCGAGCCGGATAAGTCCGGAAGAAGACGTCCCATTCCCATAGAGGGATCAAATTTCAAAATGAAAGTGGATACGGTTGTGGTAG
>JBARPA010000438.1:0-5950 GCA_049642665.1 Candidatus Zixiibacteriota bacterium | reverse complement strand
ACAAAAAAGGGGAAGAGGTTAAGATATTCACAGAACCTGGTGAACAAGTTGAGTGTAAATTCAAAAAGCTGAACCAAGACCTTTCCGATTTTCCTCATCAAAGCTTCATCCTGGATGGAGAAATTGTGAAATACAAAGGGAAATCAAGACTGTCATATCAAGATGTGGTTTTCCATATTCAAAACAAAGGAGATATTTCAGAAGATGCCAATTTCAGATATATGGTTTTTGACATCCTTTATCTAAATGGGGCTGATATAGCTTCTGAGCCACTGGAGAAAAGGAAAGAGATTTTAGAGAAAAACTTCAAAGATTCAGATTTTGTCAGGAAAGTAAAATTCAACAAGCTCTCCTCGGATTCGGTTGCCAACAAATTAAAAGAACTATCCACTGCAGAGGGAACAATGATTAAAGGAGCTGATTCGGGTTATTTCGATTCCTCAAAGTGGTATAAGTGGAAAAGGGAATTTGAACTGGACGTTCTGGTGACCAGAGTGGTTCATAACAAGGGTGGATCTCATAATTACGTTTGCGCCGTTGGCTCCAGATCAAATCCGCTTCTCATTGGAACAACATATTCCACCAGCAAAAAAGCCAAATCAGGAGATGTGATCCGGGTTAAAGTCGATTCCGTGCGGAAAAATGATCAGGGATATTCCTGGTACGCGCCCCAGGTCAAAGATATCCGGGGTGATAAAAAGCAGCCGGATCCCCTATCGGTTCTGCAAAGGATGATTGAAAAAGAAGACAAACAAAAAAAGGCCGAGGATTTAGATTCAAAAGAAAAGAATAGATTCGTCTTACAGGTCCACTGGTGGAATGAAGCCAAGCATCACGATTTAAGATTCTTAAAAAACAGGTTAGCAACTGGATTGACCATTTTCAAACTTGATATAGAAGAACTGAATCAGGGTAAAAGGTTTTTGTGTAAATGGAAAGATCAATGCGACCCTAAATGGCTCGATTTCGAAGGCGATATATCCCCGGGTAAAGAAGATAAAGAGGGGAATCACCAAGAAGAGCTTACCGCTCACATCAAGATTCTGGATTCAGGTGATTATGAGACCCTAAGACAGGAACTGGATTTCACCTCTTTTAAAATAAATGGGGAAATTATGAATGGAATCTATCTGGTGAAAAAAGTAATTCTCAACAAAAGTGAGAAATGGTTGATGTGGAAGAAAAGTAGAGAGTGAAGAGTGAAGAGTAAAGAGTTAAAAAGGTGGTGAAGATGAAAACAGATGAATTGATCAATAATTTGAGGACACATATTGAAGCCATAAACGATGAGAAAATTGAGTCGATAGACTTCGATTCATTGACGGATGATCTAAAGAATACAGCCCAGATTATTTTAGCCCTGAATGAGAAGGCAAAGCTTTGCGATAAGCTTTTAGCTGATGTCAGGTCTGAGATTAAAAGGATGTCTTTGGCTGTTTCCCGGGCAAGGGGGGATACCTCGGCTCTGAGTTTGACTGAGAGATGGCTGAACTCGGAGGACTTGGATTATGAGGATCTGGTTATGTTGAAACGTCAGGTAAAAGCTGAATTTGATAGAACTTTTCCCGGGAAACCAATTCACAATATGATGGAAAAAGGAAGCAGTTGTGATTTCAAGGTGGGTGATTTTAAAACAGGCGAAAAGTAATAATTTTTAGTCTATGTAATTGAGGGTTGGATGACCCGGCTAAGATGTCCTGAAGACAGCCGTTTGAATTTCATGATTTTCAAATTGGAAAGGAGAATAAGATGGGAACAAGAGAACAGGATTTAGAGGGAATCGGTGCGGTTCACGCTACCTTTTCCATTCATCAGACGTCAGGTACGGATGATCTTAAAGATGCTGAGATGGGTATAGCAGTAACTTTAACCGATGATTTCGAGATTGGACCTACAGCTGACGGATCGGTGGTTTTGGGAAAGCTTGTGGATTTGAGCTTAACCGATGCTGACGGGGGTAAAAGGGTGGCAACGATACAGATCGGTGGAGTCATAACCCTTCCCATTACCTCTACATACCCTGAGGTTGGCAACCGGGTGGTGGGTGGAGCAAATGGAACGGTTAAAAAAGCACTGGCACTCACCGGATACGATCCTGCTGGAGGTAACGTGGCCCGAGGTACGGTGATCTCGGTTAATGGAACCACTGAATGCACTTTGATCCTAAATTAAATTCTGATGGGGAATAATTTTTTATTCAGTGATCAAATATTAAAAAAAGGAGAATAAAATGGATTTGTCCAGTTTTTTTGACCAACTCGAATCCCCTGTGCTGTCCCGAATGATGGAGCTGGCCCAGTATGAAAAACCGATCTCCGGTAATGTCGATCTTTCCCGAGCCAAGGAGATAAAGGTTAGCAAGGATACCTATCTGGAAGCCCAATCCCAGAGGATGAATTTGTCCGAGCTTTTGGAGACCGAGGATTACGATCCCTCAGGGCCAAACTCCCCTTTGGACGCATTCGAGCGACAATTAGCTGCCAGCGGGTTGAAGGTGAATGGCAAAAATGCAGTCGCCGTTGAGCTTTTCTATCAAGGAGCTCCTGCCCTTTTGCCTGAATTTATGATGAGGGAGATAAAAAGAGGACAGAGGATGCGGCCAGAGCTTTCAAAACTTTTGGCAAGCTCCAGCTCTATTGCCAGTTCCAGATACACACCGTTTTTCGTAAATGTGACTCCTACGGATAAGAAACTTTCCTTACGACCAGTTGGCGATTTAGCCCATATCCCCACCATTGAGGTTTCAGAACAGCTCCATACCATGACCATACCCGATTACGGTATCACCCTGAAGACCTCCTGTAAGGCGTTAAGGTCCCGCACCACCACTCAATTCAAGGTACTGTTATGGTTTATCGGATTCAGGCTGCAGGCCGACAAGATGGCCTTGATTGTGGATACCATCTTAAACGGGGATGGAAATGATAACCCGGCCGAGGTGATCAATTCGGAAACATCCGAAAGCTTGAACTACTCGGATCTGGTAAACCTGTATAACGAGTTTTTCCCCTTTGAGATGAACGTTGTGCTCTGCCACAAGGATAAAATCAAAACCATCCTGAATATGGAGGAGTTCAAGGATCCTATGGCAGGATTCAAGTTTCAACGAACGGGTGAGCTGGTTTCGCCTCTGGGGTGTACCTTGATCAGATGCGATGATGTACCTTCGGATCTGCTTATCGGCCTGGACAATCGTTTTGCCATTGAGGAAGTTGTTTCTCAGACTCTGATGGTAGAGTATGACAAGGTTATCGAGCAGAAATTGGAGGAGGCTGTGATCTCCGAATCTGTAGCATATGCCAAGGTGATCAAGGATACCTCCCGGGTTCTGGACACGCAATGGAGCTGAGGAAAGTGGTTGGTAGCTGGTTTTTAGTTGTTAGTCTTTTTCTATGTACTGGCACCCGAATCCTTTCGAATGAATTCGGGTACCTTGGAAAGATTATGCAAAGGAAAGTGTGAAATGGAAAAGCTGATAGATAATGTTACCTCATATTATGCTACGGGGATACCACCACAGATAAAGGTCTTTAAAATCCCTTCGGGCCAATACAAAAACAGAGGGGTTTTGATCTATCCTCAGGATGCCAACAGCATAGTCTATTGCTGGGCTGATCCGCCTTACCAGAGCTGGTCGGATCCGGTTGATATAGTCTCAAATTCTGCTGATCAGCCATTTTCCGGGTTCATGGATTCAGAAGGTAACCTATATTTAGTCTACACTGTCTTGAATACTCTGGATTTGGCATTCCTCAAGCTTTCCTTTTCTCTGGGAGAGTGGACTATAGGTACTGTGTATACAGTGTGCAATCAGGAAGATAATTATTATCCTTCTGTACTTAAAGATGGGATTGATAGGCTTTGGATTAGCTGGTCCTGGTATGACTCCCAAACTGGAAGGTATTCCGTTCATGTAAAATCATCCACTGATGATGGCCAGACCTGGGGGATCGGTCCTGATGATCCAGGAACTGCTCTGACCTCAGGCAGCACCTCCTGTTTTTCTCAGCTTAAATTTCTCTCTCCTTACCTTTTTTGTTTTTACTCAGATCAGGGAACAAAGCTGGCCTACAGAAAAATTGAAATCTCAGCAGCTGTGTGGGATGCAGAGGAGATTCTTCATTCCGGCTCTGAGATCAATGATGATTTTCATGTGGATTGTTCAGAGGATAACAGGTTGGGGATTGTTTTTCCGGGTTCATCTTCTCTTCTTTACCGGGAATTCGATGGCCAGGCTTGGAGCGGAACATATACAGTGGATACAGTCTCTCCCATTACGCCCACTCTGAAATTCTTCCAGAGAACGCCCTTTGTGTTTTTCGGGAAAAACATAGGGGAAAAGCAGAATCAGCTTTTGTTCAGCTATTTAAAGGATGGTCAGTTTCTAAATCCCTTGCCTTTGGTAAAAGGAGCGAAGGCTCTGCAAAAAGTTTTCTGTTATGATGATTCGGCTCAGGAGAAATTCCACGAACGAACCCAGGAATCATCGGATACCACCCCTGCTGATGTTTTCCATCCCAGCTCGAATTGTTTGATAAAGGACGAAGATGATTGTCTGTTTCTGGGCCTGGATTTTAAATTCAATTTCCTGAATATGATTCTGTCCACCATGGGTGCAGGGGGGCAGGTAAGTTGGTTCTATTGGAACGGAGATACCTGGTCTGAGTTCACCCCGGAATCAGGTAGTTATCATCTGGATGCACAAACCAAGTCTATAATATTATTTAAAGACCTTCTATCCTGCCCCTCTGATTGGCAACAGAACATAATAGAAGGGATTAAGAAGTTCTGGATCAAAATCCAAGTAGAGGCTCCCTTTACCACAGCACCTGTGGGTACTCAAATAACCGCAGTTCCGGAATGCAAATACTTAAATGTAATCTGAGGTTAAGACATTCAAAATAGATTGGAGAGCTAAACATGGCATTCACCAACATCGCTTTGGTTAGAAAACATATCCTGGAATACCAGCTGGGAACTGAAACAATAGAAAATTCACCTTTTCAACTAACCGGCGCGGATTGGATTCAGCTTCCCCATATCAGTATTTCAGCTGGTTCTGAGAAGGTCAAGGCAAAGGAACAATTCTCTCCTACCAAGGATGAAGTCAAGCTAAGCTCAGAGGAGTGGGTTAATCTTTTGCATTCTGAGTTGATCTTAGATTCCGTGGTGGTGGCTTCCGATTCCTCTCTGGGAAAAATCTACGTGGAAAATCTGGATTACTCTATTGATTATGAAGAGGGAAAAATTAAAAGCATAGCCTCAGGAGATATACCGGATAATGTAAATGTGGTAGTGTGGTATTATTTCTATAAAATCTACCAGAAGGATTCGGATTATCAGATAGATTGCTCCAACGGAAAAATCAGAAGGATCCCCTCAGGCGAAATAGAGGATGGACAGTGGGTCTTGGTTGATTATAAAGTGGAATATGGATTTCTGTCCGATGAGATCATTTCCAACTCGATTCTGGAGGCAAATGCCCAGGTGTTAAAATTAGTTGATCTCAGCTATCACAGCTCGACAGAGCAATCCCTGGTAACTGCTGAAACATATTTAGCGGTTTCCATACTGTGCGGGATTAAAGTGGTTGAAGCTACAAACGCAAGAATATCTGGATCTTCTGCTGGAGCTTCCTTTAGCGCCTGGGAGAACATGTCTAATTCCTACAGGAAAAAAGCCTATGTCATTCTGTCGGATTATGCGATAAGAAATTTTCACAGGCCTGTAGCAATTAAAAGTAGTAAGTGAAGGTGAATTCCTATGAGCATCACTTTGAGTTATCTTAAAGGGAAAAGAAGCTGGGTGGTGGAGGATTTTGAAGTATGGGGAGAGATGAACCTGGCTGAGTTTTTAATCTTCTATACCCAGATCAATGAGAATTCCAAGAGGGTGATTTTGAATCATTCCTTTCTGGGTGGGGAGGAACAATCCGTTTCCTTCTCCAGCC
>JBARPA010000437.1:0-2813 GCA_049642665.1 Candidatus Zixiibacteriota bacterium | reverse complement strand
GAAAGCAAGAATTTACGGAAAATTCTCCTATTATTCTCTTTAGGTAGCCTCACTTTGCCCCCAAGGTGGGATTATTTCTTTATTCGGTAGCACATCTTGTCCCTAAGGTGTGCGATTATAACACAGGTTGCCTGCCCGGCCAGGGAGACAACCTGTGTTACCGTGTTCGAGAACCCAGCTACATAGGCACATCTTGCCCTCAAGGTGGGTATTGACAAACACAGAATATTTTCAGGAGCACGTGGCTCCTGACCTACTACTATAATCCAAGATTATTGTTGACATTATTATTTAAAAACATTATCAAATCCTGACAATAAGTAGATTCTCGGTCTCAATCACAGGAGGAAAGAATGAACGAGGAATTTTACGTGACAGGATCAAACCTAAAAGAAAAAGCTAAACTCTGGGAAAAGGAGATAAAACCTTTTAATCTCCATAAAATGGAACCTGACTTCCCGTCCACTGCTCTTATGGTGATAGATATGCAGAATTATTTTCTGGATTCAAAAAGCCAGACATTCACACCTGGTGGTTTAGCTATCATTCCCAACGTTGCTAAACTGATAAAAGTTTTCAGACAAAAAAAACTGCCGGTGATCTATACTGCTCATGTTCATAAAAGCCCCGAAATGGATGGAGGAATAATGGCCTGGTGGTGGGAAGGGATGGTCATAGAAAACACCGCTGATGCCAAAATTCACAAGGCATTGGCTCCCCACCCAGAAGAGAAAGTCATCTACAAACATCGCTACAGTGGATTCTACAATACCGACCTGGAATTAACCTTGAGATGTCTGAAAATAACCGACCTGGTGGTCTGTGGAATAATGACTAACCTGTGCTGCGAGACCACAGCTCGAGATGCATTTATGAGAGACTTCAGAGTCTTTTTTCTCCTGGATGCTACTGGAACCGTCGATGAAGAGTTACACTTATCTACCTTAAAAAACGTCGCCTTTGGCTTTGCATATGTGACAAAAACAGAAGAGATTCTGAGAAAACTAAAATAATATGAAGCAGCCAAGACCTAACTTAAGTTAGGTTCTGGTATATAATTCTATAATCGCGTAGCCGAGGGTTTATCCCTCGGCATTAAAAAAGCAGAGCTTTGTACCATCTACGAGTAGAACAAGGTCTCCTGACCTTGTTCAAATATTTCCAGGTCAGGAGACCCAGAATACCGGCATAAGGTGGTGGAAATCCAATTAGACCAACACCAAAATATATCTGAACACCAAAAACCAATCAACTATAAACTAGAAGGGCGGAGATAAACTCCGCCCCTACGCGTTGATAGCTTTGATTGTTTTTACCCTTGTTAATACTTATCGAATAACCTGCCCCATTCCGTCTCTTTGAATTTATTTATTATCCTCTTCCCTATTGTAGGATACCAGAGGACGTCATGATAAATATTTGAGGCTAAAGGTGCCCATACCATTAAAGGTGATTTGAGAAAAAGCCCCTCCAGAAAACTTAAGGGACCCAACCGCAACATCTGATCTCCCCAGATGACTAAACTTTTTTTCACCTGGAATTCGAAATTCACTTTTTCTATATCCTCGCCTGTGATCTCGATTTTTCTGGGATCTGCTATGCCTAATCCCCTGTCCTGACACATCCTGAGATAAGGGATATTCAAAGGATCAAATCCCATCATCTTTGCAGCCACTGCATCTATGGCCACAGAATCTGCTGAGGCCAGGATGTAATTTTTGATCCTGGGTTTCATAGTCCTGGGGCCAGCTCCATCTCCGCATACTGTGCCGTCCATTACCGCAAAAACCGAAGGATGGAGCTCCTTTTGCATGAGCATCAGATCGACCAGTATCTCGTGGATATATTTATGGGCGTAGTGTCTGTACTCCTTGAGCAAACCGCCAAATGAGTTTTTTATCGCACCTGTGGTTATGGAATGGCCGTGAGTCTTGACCGTGGGCAGGTGAATTACCTGTTTTCCCACAAACATCCTGGGTATTTCTATCCCTTCAGGAAAAGCTAAATTCAGTTTTAAAAATTTACTTTTGAATTCATATTTTGTCCACTCAACCTGGGTTAAAGGTATAAACTCAATTCTATATTTATTCAAAACGCTCATCCACTTGTTGTTTTCAGCCCCCTTTATTGGATCAGTGACCACGGTCTTGTTCTCCACAGGATATAGCTTTTCCTTTTGAAATCCGTCCTCCAACAAGGTCTTTAAAAGGCCCTCCAGCTGCCAGGGCTCTGATGAGCAGGCAGGAAAATACTTGGTCCAGGATAGGTTAAGTTTTATTAAAGTCTCTTTATCCTTTGCGATAAACTTCTGATATTCAGCTAATTCCAGAAGTCTTTTGTAATCCTCTAATACCGTTTCCGGTAATGTTTTCAAGACGACGACCTTAGACATATCCAACACCTAAAGATATAAGATTAATAATACTGCAACCAGCCAGAGGAGAATATTTATTAAAATGGGTTTATCTGTCAAAAGCATCCTGGTAGGTCTTCCCCCCTCCTTTTTCTGGTGGATCAGATAAAGGTAACGGAATATCCCGTAAAGCACAAAGGGGATGGTTAGGTTCATATGTTTTGTTCCCAGTTTCTCCATAACCTCAGGTGACAGGGTGTAGAAGGCATAGGCTACCACGGTGGATGCGGTAACCACAGCGATCATCTGATCCAGAAAATAGGGACTGTATTCGGCCAGTATCTTCCGGTGATTTACAGCATTATTCTCTAAAAGTACAAGTTCGTGTCTTCGTTTCGAAAAACCTAAAAACAATGCCAAAAGAATGGTGCAGACCACCAGCCAGGAGGAGATAGTAACC
>JBARPA010000436.1:0-2544 GCA_049642665.1 Candidatus Zixiibacteriota bacterium | reverse complement strand
GATATACACTTTAAGGCATCGGTGGACAGGACCCAGGTAACCCTGGACGATCAGATAACCTTCACCGTAACAGTTTCCGGTGATGTCAAGTCCGTGCCTAAACCCACCCTGCCCGGCTTGGATGATTTCGTGATCTATTCCTCTGGCACCAGCCAGAACTGGTCCTTTGTAAATGGAAAGATGTTCTCCTCGGTTGCTTATAATTACATCCTGGTTCCCAAATCCGAGGGTAAATTTACCATCCCCCCTCTTCAGATGACCTTAGATGGAACGACCTATAAAACCCAACCAATCACTATCACAGTATCTGAGGGAACTGAGGAGCCGGAAGCTCAAGCCCCGCCTGAGACGACAAAGCCGACAACTAAAGCAGAGAAAACAACGGATCTATTTGTCAGGACAACAGTGGATAAAACCAAAGCCTACGTCAACCAACAGCTCACCCTAACCTTCAGATTCTATCAAGGGGTTAGGCTTTTCAGCAATCCCGAATATTCACCACCCACCTTGACCGGCTTCTGGGTGGAGGATCTGCCTCCCCAGAAACAGTATTACCAGACCATAAATGGGCGGCAATATTTTGTCACTGAAGTAAAAACAGCTCTTTTCCCGACTGCTGCAGGTAAACAAACCATAGGGGAAGCCTCGCTCAAGTGCAAGGTGGAAGATTTAAGATCATTCTTTGACCGGGATCCTTTCAGCATCCTGGATAAGGACTGGATGGATATGTTCAGGCAGGGAAAGCCGCAGATTCTGCGTTCAAAACCGATAAATATCGAGGTTTTACCCTTACCAGATGAGGGCAAGCCCGAAGATTTCAAAGGATCAGTAGGAGATTTCAGGATAACATCCTCAGTTGACAAGAAAAAAATCGAAGCCGGACAGCCAATAACATTAAAAATGAGTATATCCGGCACAGGTAACATAAAATCGGTCTCCGAACCCGTTCTGCCGGATCTGGAGAACTTCAGGGTTTACAGCTCCGGAAGCTCGGAGAATATTTCAAAACAAAATTATACCCTGCAGGGAACGAAAATCTATGAACAGGTTTTAATCCCCACCAAGGCTGGGAACTATACCATCCCGCCTTTGAGTTTCTCTTATTTCGATCTAAAGACAAAAGAATACAAAACCCTGAAAACAAATCCCGTAGTGATAACATCATTACCTGCAGCCGAGACCTCGCCTTTTGCCGCCACACCCATATCCAAATCAGAAATAGGTGCAGTGCCCAAAGACATCCGGCACATAAAAGCAGTTCACAATGTTTTGGAAAAACAGGGTGGCTCACTCTACAATAAACCAATATTCCTGATAATACAGCTCCTGCCATTAGCAGCACTGGTCATTGCTTTAAGATATAAAAGACATCAGGAGAAGCTGAACAACGATGTGGCCTATGCCCGGCTGAGAAAGTCACACAAGTTAGCTAAAAGGAGATTAGGCCAGGCAAAAAAGCTCCTGTCTGTGGATAAAAAGAACGAATTCTATTCAGAGGTAGCCAGAACTATAACCCTTTACATTGGAGATAAGCTAAATAAGCCTGGCTTTGGATTGACCAAAGACCAGATAAGGTCTGGGTTAACCCAAAGGGGTGTGGACAAAGAGAGAATAGACCAGATAATCGGGATTCTGGAAGACTGCGACTACGTCCGGTTCGCTCCCACTTCCTGCGGCTTAGAGGAGATGAAGGGCTTTTTGAAAACTGTGGAAAAAGCCATTGTCAAGTTAGAACAATCCTTAGGTTAGAAGATAATGAAGAAAATCATTTTACTCATATCAGTATCGCTTTTTATTTTTTTAACGAGTACACAATCAAAATCTCAGAGCTTTTTGGATTTATACCAGCAGGGCAATGAACATTACGATCAGGGGGAATTTGACAAGGCTATAGAATCTTATCAAAGTATAATTCAGGCTGGTCTTAATAATTCAAAGGTATATTACAATCTGGGCAATGCTTATTTTCGCAATGGGGAGTTAGGCAATGCCATTTTAAGTTATAGACGGGCAGAGAGATTAGATCCCCGGGACGAGGACATCAAAGCCAACATCGAATATGTCAAGCTTTATACCCTGGACAAGATACAGCAGGAAAACATACACATCTTCTCCACCATTCTGAAATCAATCTTGAACTGGGCAACTCTGGATGAGTGGACGATTTTCGTTTCAGGCATCTATTTTCTGGGAATGCTTCTGGGAATCGTCTTAGTTTTTTTAGACAGGCTTTTGCGACCACTACTCATTGTAATAGTGATCACCTTAATACTATTCATCTTAAGCGGATCGCTTCTCTATGCCAAGATACGCACCGAAGCACTCATCGACAGAGGTGTGGTAATAACAGCGGAAACCGACGTCCGTTCCGGCCCCGGAGAGGACTACACCCTCCAGTTCACCGCGCACGAGGGCTTGGAATTCGAGATAAAAGACCAAAAAGATAGCTGGTATCTGATCGTCCTCCCCAACGGCGTGATGGGCTGGCTGGAAAAACAAACAATAGCGAAAATCTAAATTCATTTGGAGTGTCAAGCTTCAGCT
>JBARPA010000435.1:0-4230 GCA_049642665.1 Candidatus Zixiibacteriota bacterium | reverse complement strand
ACTTAACTGAGTATGTTCCCCTGTATATGTCAGCCAAAGATGAGATCACAACCCAGTATGATATGAAAGGGATCGAGGATATAGGCCTTCTGAAGATGGATTTTCTGGGGCTGAGAACTCTTACGGTGATCGATGATACCCTGAGAGTGTTAAGGGAGGATAGAAATGTTAACATAGATTTAGACAAAATCCCTCTGGATGACAAAAAGGTATTTGACCTGTTCTCCAATGGCGAGACGGTGGGGATATTCCAGTTTGAATCATCCGGGATGAGGGATTATCTGAGAAAACTCAAACCGGAAATTCTGGATGATCTGACCGCCATGAACGCATTATACCGACCCGGTCCACTGGACAGCTTTATGATCGATGAATATATTCAGAGAAAGCATGGAGAAAAAAAGATCGAATATGAGCATCCGCTTCTGGAACCGGTTTTAAAGGAGACCTACGGGGTAATTGTATATCAGGAACAAGTGCTGAAGGTGGCCAGTGATCTGGCCGGATATTCTCTGGGCAAAGCCGATATCCTGAGAAAGGCCATGGGCAAGAAAAAAGCTGAGATGATGGCCGAGCAAAGGGATGAGTTCATCAAAGGAGCAAAAGGCACGGGAATTCCCGAGAAGAAAGCGGACCGAATATTCGACTTAATTGCCACCTTTGCCCGATATGGTTTTAACAAGGCACATTCAGTGGGCTATGCCTATATCGCCTATCAGACAGCTTATCTTAAAGCCCATTATCCTGTTGAGTTTATGGCCGCCACCCTCTCATCCGAGATCGGGAACTCAGATAGAATAGTAACTCTGATGGAGGAATGCAAGAGAATGGGCATCCAGGTCCTGCCTCCGGATGTGAACGAGAGCGTGGGGAAATTCAAAGTATTCGGGGATAAGATCAGGTTCGGTCTGGAGGCGGTTAAAAACGTGGGGGAGAGTGCTATAAATTCCATAGTGGCAGCAAGAGAAAGATATGGAAAATTTACCTCTATTTTCCAGTTTTGTGAGGAAGTTGACTTAAGGACGGTGAATAAAAAGGCTGTGGAGAGCTTGATTTGTGCCGGAGCATTCGATTCAGTTCATAAAAACAGAGCCCAGCTTTTAGCTGGAGTGGAGCTGGCAATGAATTACGGACAGGCAGTGCAGAAGGACAAGCTCAAGGGCCAAACCACTCTTTTCGACCTGGAGTCCGGAGGGAATTTAATTCAGAAGGAGCCGGAACTTCTTCCGATCCCGGAATGGCCACGCTCCCAGATACTGGGTAAAGAGAAGGAAATGCTGGGATTTTACGTGTCTGGACATCCTCTGGCAAAATACGAGGAGGAACTTAAAACCTTTTCCACTTTTAGCACAGAAACCATAGATGCCGTAGCCGACGGGCAGGAGGTGATCCTGGGAGGAATTATAGTCGGGGTAAAACCCAATATCGATAAAAAAGGCAATCAGATGGCCTTTGTCACCCTGGAGGATTTCTTAGGCACAATTGAGGTGCTGGTATTCTCCGGTTGCTATGAAAAAAGAAGGACTCTGGTCAGAAACGGATCCATGATTTTGGTCAGTGGAAGAGCCTCCACCAGGGAAGGCGAGAAGGCCAAAATCATTGCCTTTGATGTCCTTTCCCTGGATAAAGTATATCAGGAAATGGATGGGTTTTTACATCTGAGAATAGGTTCTCAGATCGCTGGAGATGATTTCATTCCTCAAATCAAGAATATCCTTTCAGCTCATCAGGGTGAATCCAGCGTGATTCTACATATGCGGACCCAGAAAGAGGAGCTCAAAATGAAGGTCAAAAACATAAAAGTCCAGCTTTCCAGGGATCTGCTCAAGAAACTGAGGGAAGGACTGGGAAATGAGAACGTCTATCTCAGCAAAAACTCATGAGAAATCACTCCTTTTCGTAACAAATCTTACAACAAATTTTAAATAATCTGAGGAAATCTAAATTTCTTTTTCTTCTTTACTTTCGCAATTGGATTGGATAATAGGATTAAATTTAAAGAAAAGAGTTGACAGAGGTTAATCCGGATTATATTTTTTTTGCTAAATTATAGTTTATGTAAACGTACTTTTCTGTAAGTGATTGCTTAGAGTTTTAATTTATTAACCCGGGAGTAGGATATGCGTAGGGATTCAATTTTTAAGCTTTTCGTTATCATTTCCTGTTTAGTTTTTTTGATCATCTCTTGCGCCAAGACCAAAACGGAAGGAGAGCTGATGTCGCAGGCTGAAAAGGCGTTAAAAGAGGGTGATCCCAAAGCGGCAGTCAAAGCTTATAAAGATATCATCAGACTTCATCCTCAATCACCGAACCTGGGTCAGGTTCAAACCCTGATAGGAATCGTTTATCTGGATAAATACAACGATGAGGAGAAGATGAAGGAAGCCTGGGAGGAGGTGGCAAAGGTGGCCCCTGATTTCGATCTGGAGAAGGGGCTGTATGATGAAGCTCAGGAGCTGCAGAACCACGGTCAACCCGAACTGGCTGTAAAGATTTATCAGAAAATACTCCAGTTCTTTCCCGACTCAAATATCAAATATCAAGCTCAATTTCTGATAGGTTTTGTCTCCTCTGAACAGTTAAAAGAATATGATCAGGCCAGGGATGCATTCCAGAAGGTGATAGATCAATACCAGGATTGCGATCTGGTGGACGATGCCCAGTTTATGTTGAAAACCATGGGCTCAGATTCTCTGACTCCGGAATTTGAGGAATAGATCTCCGATTTTTCGGATTTCAATTAAGCGGAGTAAATATAAATACTCTCTACACACCCCAAGACAAATACGAATATTAAAAAACCTCGATAATTTCCCATATTGACAAAAAGAGGAATTCTTTTATCTTATAATTGTAACAGTCCATTGTTTTACCAGTCTCACGTTAATTGTTTTGCTCTTTAAAAAATCCCATTACGGAGCAGAAATGAAAAAAAGAGGTTTGGTCATTTCGATTATTGTATTTGCAGTAGTGTGTTTGCTATTAGGGAGTAATTCAGCTTGGGCTGATGCGATTATTGCTGATCATTATGCGGTTGGGGAATTCGAGAGCATACCGGATTCGGTTATCCAGGCCATTGGAGATTATTTTACCATCTTCTATGGACATACCTCGCACGGCAGCCAGGTTATGACCGGAATTAACCTTTTATACAATGAGAACACCCTTTATGATCCTCCATACTTTAATGAGTATGGCGACGATCTGGGACTTAACGGAGATACCACCTGGGTGGCTCCCACCAGAAGCTGGCTTGATGCCCATCCCGATTACAACGTGGTGATGTGGTCCTGGTGCGGCGGTTGCTCTGGCAATACCGAGGAGGGGATTAACATCTATCTTAATGCTATGAACCAGCTGGAACAGGAATATCCCGGGGTTATTTTCATCTATATGACCGGCCATCTGGATGGTACCGGTACTGGCGGTAACCTTTATGCTCGAAATAACCAGATTCGGTCATACTGCGTAACCAACAATAAGATTCTTTTCGATTTCGCAGACAACGAGAGCTATGATCCGGATGGAAGCTATTATCCTGATGCCAGCGATGCCTGCGAATGGTGTTCTGATTGGTGTGCTGTTAATCCCTGTTCTACTTGCGCCTGTGCCCACTCGCACTGTTTCAATTGTTACCTTAAGGGCAAAGCCTGGTGGTGGATGATGGCTAAAATCCTGAGCTGGAGTCCTGATGAGGACAGCATTCCGAACGTTGTTTCAACCTCCCCGGCACAAAATGAGCTGAATGTTTCTGTTTCCACCAATATATCAGTAACTTTCGATGTTGATATGGACTCCAGCACCATCAACGATTCTACCTTTGTGGTAAATGCAACAATCACTGGTCTTCATAGCGGAGCGATTACGTATGATAGCCTGACTCATATAGCCAATTTCGATCCGGACAATGATTTCGATGTAGGTGAAGTGGTAACTGTGATCTTGACCAGCGACATAAGATCAGTCGAAGGAATTACTATGGATGACGACACCAGTTATGTCTTTTCTTTTACTATAATAGCTTTGGGCGGTTATGCCACATTCTTGTCCGATTCAATCCATCCAGTTGGCAATAGTCCTCGCTCCGTTTGTGCTTCTGAACTGGATGCTGATGGTGATATTGATTTGGCAGTTACTGGTGATGACCCTGGCAAAGTCTGGATTTTACTGAATAATGGTGATGGGACTTTTGTTAAAGATTCAACCTACCTAATTGGCTGGGACCCATTC
>JBARPA010000434.1:0-9525 GCA_049642665.1 Candidatus Zixiibacteriota bacterium | reverse complement strand
TCCTTCATGTAAGCAAAAGCCATAAAATCCTGCTATTCCTGTGTATAGTTGCTTTAAGTGCGGTTGTGAATAATCTCACCACCGTCTCCTGGCTTTCCTGGATGGCAGATCTGGTTCCGCAAAAGATTCGGGGCCGCTATTTCGGGGTCAGGAACAACATCCTTCAGATCGTAACCATGTGCGTGTATTTCGGTGGAGCAAAGCTTCTGGATTGGTTCAAAAACCTGAAACCGGATGAAATCAATTTGAAAATCTTCGATATTCCTGGTTTTTCAAATCTATCCGTCTTGGGTTTTATCTCAGTATTCACCATGGGGGTAATTGCGGCACTTTGTGCTGCTTTTTTATTATCTTTCCAGCCTGAACCGACTTTTCATCGCTACGCAAGCAAGCGCGGATTCCTCGAGGATATGCTGACTCCGTTCAGGCATAAGGAGTACCAGAGGTTGATTCTCTTTTTTGTCGTGTGGTCTTTTAGTATAGGAATCGCAACTCCCTTTTGGATGCCGCACATGCTCAAGAATTTACATCTGGATTATTACGTAATCTCCCTTTTTTCAATTCTCGCTGGAATCATCAGCCTGATTTCCCAGCCTTTGTGGGGCAAGCTTATCGATCGATATGGATGCAAACCGGTCTTAAGATTTAATCTTGCCTTCATAATGTTCACCCCTTATTTATGGTTTTTTGTAACGCCGCGCAACTATTCCCTGTTATGGCTGGATGCTATTATGGGTGGAATCTTCTGGGTAGGATTTAATTTAGCCATATTTACAATAGTTCTTCAAATTTCTCCAGAGGAGGGAAGACCCTACTTTCTGGCCTCCACTTCATTTGTAAACGGGCTTTTTGCTTTCTTAGCATCGATTATTGGCGGAATAATTGCCAGTCAACTCTCCGGTTTCAGATGGGAACTTTTCGGACAGATCCTGGTGAATTTTCACATCCTGTTCCTTCTGTCCGCACTGGGAAGAATAGGGGGGTTGTTCCTCATAAGGAGGATAGTGGAGCCCAAAGCCAGGCCAGTGACTGAAATGGTCAGCCAATTAGGCTATTATTTCGGAAAGAAGGTTCTGGGTGGAGAGAAGTTCGGAAAAAAATATTAGCCGCTGAAATTTTCTAAAGTTAAACAGTACAACTTCAGTGTGAAATAAAACCTTTAACCTGCAAAAAGCAATAAACGGACTGCCCTAAGTAAAAAAACTGCATTACTCCTCTTCTGCCTGTTTGGGATAGCCTATTGTCTGGGCCATGATGATCAGTTGCTGCGGTCTTAGTTTTAATATATCAGCCATTTGTGCTTTATCAATGGAGGTGCGGACAACAACGGCCAAGTTGGCTGCAGCACCATAGAGATACACATTCTGCGAACAATGTCCGGCATCTATAGCAGCGGTCATGACCTGGTCTTCCCGCTTTTTAGCGAAATCGAGTTTAGCCAGATCGGAAACATAGACCAGGTTTAGCGGTGCGCTACCTACCCAGGACTGCATACCGGCATTTTTACGGTAATCACCGGCAACAACGGGAAGGAGCTCATGCTTTTTTGCTTCATAAAGATATATCCCTTCCTTCAATACCACATAAATATCCACATCCTGCTTATTAAGTGCCGAGGGGCTGGTGCGCATTCCGCTTTCCGGCCTGTTCACGCCGTTGGCACACCAGAGCAGGTTGGACAGATCTTGCAGGCTGAGTTCCTCCCCGGAAAATTCCCTGCTGCTTTTTCTCTCTTTTACTGTTTGCATGAATAGTTTGTCGTTCTTCAAGGTGGGCGCAGACAGCTTTATGGTTTTTAAGCTCTGGGCATTCATAATGCCTCCGGTCAAAAACACTAAGAGAACAGCCAATACGGTTCTCTTTTTCATAATTCCTCCTTTGGAAGTTCCCCGATTATGACAGGAAACATGGTTAAAATAGTTTAGGTTTTAATACCTAGTTGTAATCATAACTGGTTCAAATTAAATTTCTTTATAGCCTGAATGGTTTACTATAATCCCTCCCAACCCGTTTGTCAAGAAAGATCATAAAAAGCCAATTGTCCCCTGGAGTTTTTTATGATTGCTTTTTCATGGCTCGGGAATAGTCTCAAGATTCAATAAAAGGCATGAGAATTCCCGAAGCTGGTTGGCATCGGTATTTTACAATGCGGATGTATAAGATGTTTCTATGTCATTGCGAGGAACGAAGTGACGAAGCAATCTCTTTAAACAGTATATAGTTATAGGTTACTTCGCTATCGCTCGTAATGACAGAATCAAGACAGATTGTCCTTCTAATGCTCCATTTATTTCAACAATACCATCTTCTTGGTCTTTAAGAACTTGCCTGCCTGTATTCGATAGAAATAAATTCCGCTGGAGACCTGCATACCGTTGTCAGTTCTGCCATCCCAGACCACACTGTGATAACCAGCTGGTTTTTGCTCATTAACCAGGGTACGGACTAATCGACCCCTGACATTATATATGGTCAGGGTGACTTTGCCAGCTTCCGGCAGTTGATAACCTATCTGGGTTTTCAGGTTATAAGGATTGGGATAGTTCTGGCCCAGCCCGTAAGCCGAGGGGATCAGGTCCGTTTCCTCTCCTTCCTCAACATCCACCGGGCAGGTGATCTTAATTGTGGCTCCTTTTGTCTGATACACCAGCTCATGACCCTCAGAATCAAGCAGGGTACAATAAGCGATGCTCAGTTGAGTTGAGACCTGCTGGTTACCAGGTCTTATGTATACACCCAAAACGCTGCCCGGCCCATCGATGGTGCCACTTTTAACTGACAGGCTTATATGAATAGAATCAGAATGGATTACCCGAGAAACATCATAGTTGGTTGCCGGAGTAAGTGCCGGTCCCTTCCCTACTGCTGTGGCAGTTACGTATTTATCCTCATAGTTAACCTTGAAGAAGGCTGAATCCAGGTCCGCTACCTTTTCATCAAGATGAATCCAGAAAATGTAATCCCGATCACACTGAGCTAACAAAAGATCCGGTATAATAGAAATCACAGGGACTTGAAGGGTAAAGCTCCAGAAATAGGAGCACGTGTCAACATTGACCATTCCCCCGTCATCGGTGACCTTGAAGTAAATGGTATGCTCTCCCTCCGACACGCTGGGCACAGTCCAATCGATGGTGGTGTCCGAACTGTTGGAATTATAAGACCACAGTTCTGTCCAATCCCCTGTGCAGGAATCGATCTGATAGTAACCCCGGTTAAGTCCCACATCGTCCTTCAGGCGGATGTTCAAAGTGGGCAGGTAGGCTAAGGTATCTCCGGAAGGAGGCGAGAGCACCTCCACGGTGGGAGGTTTGTCGAAATCTATGGTTGCGCAGAATATGGCCGTATCTGCTTCCTCACAGTGATCCCTAACGATTACAGTGCAGCAATAGGTCATCTGGCTTGAGGCGTGCAAACAGATGGAGGTATCCTGGGAGTCAAAATACCAGGGTAAATTCACATCCACATCTGCCTTGTTCTCAGGATCGGTGATTTCGATTTTAAAACACAGTGTCTCAGGCTCAGCCAGGAAAATTGAAGTGTCTGGGGGCACAACAACCGTGGGAGGATCATTCAGACTCACAATTGCATAGAAGGTATCCTGGTCAAAGACACTGCAGTGATCTGTTACCCGGAAGATGAATCTATAGGTGGAATCCAGTTCATCCGGCAGAAAACAATGCTTTCCAGATAAAGGCGAAAGTCCGGTATCGGGAACGAAATCACCCGGCCCCTCAATCTTTTCCAGGATCATGGAATCATTCGGATCGGGATCGGTGGCCTCGATCATAAAGCACAGCGTCTCAGCCTCGCACAGTAAAGTGTCCAGATCAGCAGGAAACGTGATCTGGGGTGGATCATTGAAGTCCACTATGGCTGTTGTATAAGCAGTATCTTTAAGGCCATCGGTATCTTCAATAATTATGGTGAAGTCATAAGTGGTACCCTTATCAGCGAAAAAGCAGATAGTGGTATCCTGGGAATTATACACGCCCGGGGAACTAACCCAAACATCGGCTACCAAACCATCAGGATCAAATATGGTTATATCGAAGCAGAAGGTGGCAGTATCACACAACGAATATTCAACTGTATCCGGAGCTGTGACCACCGGCTTATTACTTGAGCTGACCACTGCCGCAGTATAGGCCGTGTCTTTTATACCACAAGTGTCAGTTACAATTATAATGAAATCATAAGTTGTATCCCGGTCCGCAAAAAAGCAGATAGACGAATCATTGGGATTAAACTGGCCCGGAGGATTAACCCATACCTCCAGACTATCACCGGGATCGTCTAAAGTGACATCGAAACAAAAAGTAGCGGTATCGCCCAGATCGTACTTTACCGTATCCGGAGCTGTGATAACCGGAGCATCGTTAATGTTTACAATAACCGTGGTATAAGCCGTATCCGACATACCACACATATCCGTTGCGATAATGGTAAAGTTATAAGTGGTATCCGTATAAGCATGGAAACATAACTCCGGATAACCCTGACAGCTAATAATATGACCCGGATAAGTAACTTCAAACGTTATCCAGTCTCCCGGATCGATAATAGTTATGCGGAAACACACGGTAGCGGTATCGCAGAGGTTGAACTTTAGTGTATCCGGAGCGATGATCACCGGAGGTTGATCTACGTCAACGGTTAATTCTGTGGTATCTGTATCCCAGAGTCCGCCTTTATCGGTCACCTTAAATATAAAAGTATATTTACCTGATGTGTTCGGGTAGAAACAATGGGTATCGAAGATGGGGGTGGTGTCTGTTACCGGATTATAAACTCCAGCTCCAGAGATCATCTCCACTGTGATGGAATCCTTAGGGTCGGGGTCAGAGGCAAAAATCGCCAGGCAGACTGAATCCCCGGGACATATAGAAACTGATGCGTCCGGCGAAAGCTGGATACTGGGAGGTTCATTGGGCAAAGAATTGCCCAAACTTGAGCCCGGCAGTGTCAAAACCAGGCACAATCCAACAAGCAAAAATAATGCTTTGTGTCTCATCTGTGACTCCTACAAATAAGGTTTAAAGTTGTTTTTATCCTTTTTCTTTAACTAATCATAAAGCCCAATCTTTGGTGCAAGTCCTTTGCTGTAAATCCCTTATTCTACCCCACCAATTTAATGATAGTTAAATAAAAAATATTGTCAAGGGGTTTTTCATATCTCTTGGCTAAGTAGTTACTTACAACTAAGATAACTCTGTTCAATAATTGAACATTTTTCAGGTAAGCTGAAAAAATCGCCAATTTTGATTCAAACGAAGTTGATACTGTAGTGATTCTCTAAAGCTGTTTATATTCTGATTTGGACTTTGTGCGCCCAAAGCTTGAAGCGATCCGATCAAGTAGTATCAAATTAGAGATTGCTTCGCTGTCACTCGCAATGACAAACCGTCTCAGTCATTGCGAGGAACGAAGTGACGAAGCGATCTCGTTTGATTTCTGAGTATGGAGATTAATTCGCCCTGATGTCATCGGGGCTCGCAGTGACAAACTACTGTAACGTTTTAAAATTTTATTATCCCTTTTCCTGAGCCTTTTCGATCTTGGCCCAGGTATCGTGTAAGGAAACTGTGCGGTTAAAGACTGGTTTTTTATCGGAGGAATCTGGATCAACACAGAAATAGCCCAGCCTTAAGAACTGGTAGAGATTTCCCGCTTTTGCTGCTCTTAAATCCGGTTCAACTTTGCAGGAATCTAATATCTCAAGAGAGTTAGGATTCAAATTGGATTTGAAATCCAAACCCTCCTCCACCTCATCCGGGTTAGCTTTCAGGAAAAGATGATCATACAGGCGGACCTCGGCTTCTATAGCGTGATTCGCTGATACCCAGTGGAGCGTGCCTTTCACCTTTCGTGCAGCCTTGGCCCCGCCGCTTCTGGTCTCGGGATCATAAGTGCAGTGAAGCTCTGTCACCTCACCGGTTTGCTCATCCTTAACTAGCCGCTCGCATTTAATAATATAGGCGTGTTTTAAACGGACCTCACGTCCAGGAGCTAATCGGAAAAACTTCTTTGGCGGGTCCTCTCGAAAATCATCCTGTTCTATATAAAGCACCCGGGAAAAGGGAATCTTACGGGTGCCCATACTGGGATCCTCTGGATTGTTTATGGCTTCCAATTCCTCAATTTGATCTTCCGGATAGTTTTCTATGATTACTTTAAGCGGACGCAAAACTGCCATAACCCGGGGTGTTTTCCTGTTTAGATCCTCCCGCAGGCAGTGCTCCAAAAGGGCCACATCTACCACGCTGTCCCGCTTGGCCACTCCGATGCGATCGCAGAAATTTCGTATTGATTCCGGAGTGTAGCCGCGTCTTCGCAAACCTGAAAGGGTGGGCATCCGGGGATCGTCCCATCCCTTTACTTGTCCTTCATTTACCAGCTGCAAAAGTCTTCTTTTGCTCAATACAGTATGGCTGATATTCAGGCGAGCGAATTCGATCTGACGGGGATGGTGGACACCCAGCTGATCCAGGTACCAATCGTATAAGGGCCGATGGTCCTCAAATTCCAGAGAGCAAAGCGAATGAGTGATCCCCTCGATGGAATCCGATTGGCCATGTGCCCAATCATACATAGGGTAAATGCACCACCTGTCACCGGTTCGGTGATGGTCGGCATGAAGGATGCGGTACATCACCGGATCCCTCATATTCAGATTTCCGGATTTCATATCGATTTTGGCACGCAGCACACGGGAACCGTCAGGAAATTCGCCCTTACGCATCCGCTCGAAAAGGTCCAGGTTTTCCTCGACTGAACGATTGCGAAAAGGACTCTCCTTGCCCGGCTCGGTCAGGGTACCCCGGGTTTCCCGTATCTCATCAGCGCTCAGATCGTCAACATACGCCTTGCCTTTCTTGATTAACTGCACAGCGTATTGGTAAAGCTGGTCAAAGTAATCAGATGCGTGGTACAGCCTATCCCCCCAGTCAAATCCCAGCCACCTGATATCCTCTTTAATGGCCTCAGCATATTTACTTTCCTCTTTGATCGGATTGGTGTCATCGAATCGCAGATTGCAAAGCCCTCCATACTGGGCGGCAATGCCGAAATCGATGCAGATGGCTTTGGCATGCCCTATATGCAGATACCCATTCGGCTCCGGAGGAAAACGGGTTTGAACTTTGCCCCCGTACCTGTTTGTCCTCAGGTCCTCCTCAACAATCTCCCGGATAAAATCTACAGGACGAGTGGAATCCTTTTCGTTCATATTTTATCTCTTTCTTTTTATCTTTTCCTGTCTCTGTTTTCTGTAAATTCATAATTTTTTACATTGGTTTTAAAAGAAGTTTGATACATTTCCTGCTGTTTTCAATGGAGAAACATAATATTTAATAGGTCGCCACGCCAGGATAAAAATTTAATGATGGAAAAATCGCAGGGACAGGTCTTTAAACCTGTCCTGGACTCATATGGGTCATTACGTGTCTGTCTCTGTTTGTTTTTCCGAGTCCTCCACCTGGCTTAATTTATCTCCGAATCTTTCCAGCCTTTTCTCTGCGGAATCATAACAGGAGCTAGCATGAGAAAGATGAGTTCCCAGCTTGGAGAAATCCTGTTGAAATTTCGAAAAATCCCCCCTCAATCTTTGAAGGCTGCGAATGATATCCAAAGCCCTTTCCTCGATCCTCATTCCTTTTAAACCCAGAAGGATGGTTTTTAAATAGATGTAAAAAGTGTTTGGGGAAACCGGTATAACTTTTTTATCCAGGGAATAGGATGAGATGCTTTTCCCCTCCCCTAATTGTTCGTCTTTGATAATGGTCTCATAATAGATATTCTCAGCCGGAATGTACATCAAGGCGAACTCGTATGTTTTCTCATCAGGTAAGATGTATTTGGAGGCAATGGAATCGATATGTTTTCTCACGTCTGATGTGAACTGCTTGCGGAAATACCTCTTATCCTCCTCGGTCTCCGCCTGAATTGTCTTCTGAAAGTTCTCCAGGGGAAATTTCGAATCAACCGGCACCAGACCATCACCTAATTTAACCACTGCATCCACCTTCTCACCCGATTTAAATGTGTGCTGAAGCTCGAAGTGCTCGGGAGGCAAAATCTGGGACAAAAGATCGCCCAAAAAAAGCTCACACAATCCCCCACGTAGTTTAGGTGCCCGGAGTATCTCCTGCAGGGAGGCGATGTCCTTTCCCACCTCATAAATCCTTTTGTTGGATTCTTCAATTTTAGCTAAATTGGCTTGAACGTCGATCACTGCTTTGGTGGTGGACTCCAGCCTCTGGTTGATCAGCAAGTTAGCATCACCTAAGCTTTTTCTCACCTGCTCCCTTAAGCTATCAATCTGTTGCTGCAAAAGAACCAGGGCATTACTTTCAGGTCTCGGCCTTAAAAAAAGAATTAGAAGAAGGATGATTACGACTAATAATGCAGTGAGAATTAAATATTCCATAATTCTTTAAATTGATTTATAATTGGATACAGGTTTCAACATCAAAATATTTACCCAGTTAGTATTAAAACAAAATTAGATGAAAATACCAACCCTGTCAACATAATTTTAATATGTGTGAAAAAACACTTGACATAAAGAAATGTTTTGAACTTATTTTAGTCTTTGAATCTGACTTGCATAAGTTCATTTGAGGGCAAGTCTTGGTAAAGGGAATTTTGTAAACTTTTAAACAAAGGATTAAAAATGACAACCAAAGGAACCATCCTCAAGCTCGGGATTCTGGCATTATCAGTCGTGTTTATTTATCAGACGCCCGCTTTTTCGCAAACCTCTTTTTCCGTTAAATCAGACCAAACGCTCACCTATCTTACAAACCCGCATTCCAGTCAGAACAAGCTGAAATCTTCAACAAGATCAGGATTGCTCCATCCAGTGGTCAGCTACCAGAAAAAGGAGTCATTTCTGGGAGGCATATTCCCCGCCAAAAACGTTCCTTCCCGAAGGGTAGTGGCAAAAATAGGAGTGGGTTTAGCCAATGAGTTCTCCGGGTTTTACTGGACTGCAGATAAAGATGAGTTCAAGGACGGGGGGAGCATTTATCCCCTGCATCTGGGACTTACCCTTCAGATAAGTATGTTCCATGGCCTTTTCTTGGATGTGGGGTATCAGATGAACAAGGAACTTACCAAAACTTTCGCCAAAAGCAAAGGTTACGGTTCGGTAAACTATACCGAGATATTCACTACCCTGAATCTCATCCCCCCGGGATCGTTCAACGTGGATTCGGAGGGCAAAAGCTATAACGAGGGATATATAGGCATTGGCATCGCCAGGTATATGAACAAAAAGATAGAACTCAGAGGAAAGATAACAGATTGGGACCTGACCTATGAGGAAAACTTCGGGTTCCTGGTCAAAGCTGGGGGGCAGGCTCATAAGGTAAAATGGGCTCAGCCATTCGGTCTTTATGCCGAGGTGACCCTGAAATATGTCCCCTGGAAATTAAAAGAGGTAAAAACCAAACCCTGGGACGGGGAGTGGGAAGATCTTTCCATAGATGAAGCTTACGAGGTGACCACCGATTTCACCAATAT
>JBARPA010000433.1:0-1861 GCA_049642665.1 Candidatus Zixiibacteriota bacterium | reverse complement strand
AACTACAACCACGCCAGAAAAGGATTATTCTGCAACCTTTAGCTTTTAATCTACACAAGAGTGGGCTGAGGGAAGAAAAGAGGGACAAAGTCATTAAATTACTTGAGAACGAGTTGCCGAAAATAGGAATTCAGAAAGAGAAAGTAAGTGCGTTATTAGAGGATATCAGAGACAGGTGTGGCATTCTGGTTGAGGCCAAATTGGGCTTCTTTGGTTTTTCACATCTAACCTTTCAGGAATTTCTAACAGCCAGGTACATTTTAGATAACAATCTGGAGGAATTCCTGGTGAATAAAAAGAGGGATAAATACTGGTTGGAAGTTGCCTTACTCTACTGTGGAATGAGAGATACCACTAATTTATTGCAGAATATTTTAGAACAAAAAGAGGATATATTTTATACTAACCTCTTCTTTGCAGGAAAATGCCTGGCAGAAAGTCTATCAGTCTCTGCTGAATTAAGGGCTTATATCACCAAACAAATATTTGATATATTATGGGATCGAGATGAATTTACTTTAACCAAACAAACCGATCTGGAAGTTTTAAAGGAAATCAAAGATAAAAAGATAATTGCGAAATTAATTGATAAGACTAAGGATAAAGATAGTTATGTGAGAGGGAGTGCTGCTGATGCCTTAGGTCAAATTCAGACCAAAGAATCGGTGGCCCCTCTGATTGAGCTTCTGAAGGATAAATATAGTTATGTGAGAAGGCATGCTGCTTATGCCTTAGGTCAAATTAAGGCCCAAGAATCGGTGGCCCCTCTGATGGAGCTTTTGAAGGATAAAGATAGTTATGTGAGAGGGAGTGCTGCTGATGCCTTAGGTCAAATCGGATATAAGAATTCAATAGATGGACTTAAATTATTATTAGACGATAAGGAATCCAGTAATATTACTGGAGAGGCGGTACGAGAAACTGCTTTCAAAGCGCTGAAAATGATTTCTGAAAAGAATGGAATACCAATTTATCCGGACTGAGTTTTGTAGGGTAGCCTCTTGTAGGCTCCTGAAAAATGTAGCAGAAATCTTTAGATTTCCAGGGGTGGAGGACTAAAGTCCTCCTCTACATTTTCAAACAATAGGTGGAAGACTAAAGTCTTTCCCTACATTTTCAAACAAGAGATGGAAGACTAAAGCCTTCCGCTACATAAAACCGCAATTTTATGCCTGAGTTCTTTTCAGATAAGATTGATGTTCAAAGGGATGATAAAACAAAAGATCCAGCTTGTTTCTGTTGGAAGGATAAGGAATATAAGATTAAAGAGGTTTTGTCCAGCTGGTCTGACTGGAAGTTCTCTGCAGGGGCTCCCAAAAGAAAAAACTGGAGGTTGAGACATCATAGAGTGTACTATAGAATTAAAACTGAAGATAATCAGGTCTTTGAGATTTATCTTGACCGAAAAACTAAAAAAGAAGATGGGGAATGGGTACTTTATAGAAGGTTAGATTAAACCGCCAAAATACTTAAAACCAGCTTTATCACTTTTCTATTTTTATATAGTTAATATTTTTCTTGACAAGTATATCCTAAAGTATAAATTTAATCTACTGATGTTAAGTCTTTCAGTAATAATTGCTTTGAGTTATCTCTTGGGTTCTATTCCCACAAGCATAATCATAAGCAGAATCTATAAGGGAATAGATATCAGAGATTATGGATCGAAAAATGCAGGTGCTACTAATGTTTATAGAGTTTTAGGACCTGTTCCAGCCGCGATTGTTTTGGTTTTCGATGCTTTTAAGGGTATGATGGCTGTGCTTTTGGTAAGCCAGATTTCCTTTGGTGATCCTGGCTCAAGTGTGATCATTTTAAAGCTTTTGGCTGGAATTACTGCTATTTTAGGGCACATATATCC
>JBARPA010000432.1:0-2837 GCA_049642665.1 Candidatus Zixiibacteriota bacterium | reverse complement strand
CCACCAGTCGCGTTGTTTCAAACATAACCCGGAAGACCAGTCAAAACCTAAGTAATTAAACCCATGAGTAAGAAAAGCTATTAATGCCTTGTCATCCGTCTGAGCTTTATCTGCTAACCACCCTATACCATCATTCAGAAGACAATTTATGTCACATCCTTTTAACACTTTAATATGGTCCTCCCTCCATCCACCCTCGCAAAGCCAAGTTTTGAAATTTGATACAGGCGTTCCTGCACACTCATCACCCTCAAGCGGAACAACGATCAATCCCCATCTGTCAATGTTAGCGGCCTCAACACCATCCCCCGTTGAAGCATTGTCACCCTCATCATCAACCACATAATGATGCACAAAATAGGTCCCTGGTTCGCTAAAATAATGCGTGAAGAGAGGCTCAGTATAACGGTAAGGCTGAGCAGAGTGCTCGGGGTATATATTCCAAAGGTAACTCTGAATGGAGCCTCCGTCTGGGTCGTAGCTGGTGGAGGTGAATGTGACAGGATCCCCCACCTTTGAACTTGATGGAGTGAAATAGAAATTAGCAACTGGTGTTTGGCTCGGAGCCGAACATGAATGTCTACATCCAGTAGTATCATAATCATTCCAATTCATAGTTCTATCACAGGAGTTTTCGTCACCAAAGTTGGCATCTTCATCACGTATGTCTAGCCAATTATTTGAGCATATGATGTTATCACTAAATTCATTATTATTAGCACCATCTGCAAAATACACACCATAGTGCAGATTGTTTAAGATATTGTTATTTTTAGCGATGTTATTGTTGGCATCATGACTAAAAAATATTCCAGTGCCGTTCGATGTTATAGTGTTACTCTTGAGAATATTGTATTCAGAATACCAGAGTTGGACACCATGCTGTCCATTAGAACTCACGTTGTTGTTTATTAAAGTGTTGCTATCGGAATTTGAGATGTCGATTCCCTCGTAGTAGTTATTCGATACGTCGTTGTTTGTAAGTTCGTTTTTAGTGCTATAAGAAATCATGATACCACCCCAATTGTATGAGGTTGTGTTATCTGTTAAAGTGTTTGTTAAAGTGCTGATGCCTACGCGTATTCCCCAATCTCCATTCGAGTAGGCGTTATTCGTGATGAGTGTGTTATTGTTAGAGTAACAGATCCAAATTCCATCGTCATTGTTGTTAAATGCGACATTGTTTATTAAAGTATTACCATTAGACTCGTAGAGCCAAATGCCAGCTTGTATGTTCGAACTCAAGTTGTTATTTTCGATTATGTTGTTGTCGGAATGTCTAAGGTGAATTCCCCAACAAAAATCTTTCACTATGCAGTTCTTTATTGTTACATCTTGCTTTGGCTCAATGTGAATACCACTACTATAATTGGTTCCCGCACCATCTATAGTATGACCATTGCCATCAAGCGTAATACCATCTGCCCCGATTACTAATCCATTACCACCGCAATTATTCAAGTCATACCACATTGTATGGCTTTCTACGAGAACATCACCGCAACCACATTGGACATCGCCACCGCAGGTTCCGGCTGACCCAATTCCTGCAATCGACAATATAAACGAAAGGGTTAATACTAAACGTGAAAAAGTTTTATTACTTATCATTGTGTTCTCCTTATTACTAATTCTATACGAGTTTATGTTAGACACATAAATTGGTAATGCAAAAAGGGATTGCCTATGTTTTTGTGCAATTATTCTATTAAGTAATGTAACACGATTTCCTCTACTTGTCAAGGAATTTTGCTTGACAAAAGGATTTTTTTGTTTAAAATGAATTTGTATGATGGAGTCTTATCTGATTGACATAGAAGGAACTATTGTAAAGGATAAGTCCTATACCCCCATCCCCGGGGCGGTGGAATGGGTGGAGAATCTTAAATCTAAAGGTAGGAAATTTGCTTTAGTCACAAACAACACCACTCATAAACCTAAAGACCTCTTATCCCTGTTATGGAAAATCGGATTTGAACTGGATCAGGAGAATTTACACTCCTGTATGAGCATAACCTTAGACTGGCTGAAATCAGAGAACGTGTCAAACTGCTTTGTGATCGGAAGCAACGGTTTGAAAAAATATCTCAAGGAAAATGGAATCAAGGTGCATAATGGAGAAAGGATTACTGCGGTGGTGGTGGGTCTGGATGATAAACTGAATTACAACAAGCTGAAGATCGCTACCTCAACTCTGGTGGATAATGATGCTCACCTGGTGGCTCTTCACGCTAATAGAGTCTTCAAGGATAAAAATGGCAGCCTGGCACCCTCAGTTGGGGCTGTGGTTAAGGCGCTGGAATATGCCTCAGGTAAAAAAGCAGTTGTGTTAGGAAAACCCAGCGAGGTATTCTACAATAGGGTTTTAAAAAGATTTGGAACTCCTGCGGAAAGCTCTTTGATGATCTCAGATGACCCTTTATCCGACCTTTTGGGGGCTAAGAAAATGGGGATGAAAACCGCTTTTGTCCTCTCTGGAAAATATAAAAGCAGAGACATATTAGACCAGCTGGAAAGGGAATTTCATCCGGATTTTATTGTGGATGACATAACTCAACTGAAGATATAAAATGCAGGTAGGAATAGTGGGCTTGCCCTTTTCAGGCAAGACGACAATTTTCAATGCCCTGACTCAAGCTCGGGCTAAGACTGGCGATTTCTCAGCAGGTGCCAAGGAGCCTAACCGGGCTGTGGTTAAGATTCCAGATGATCGGGTTTACAGGCTGGCTGAGCTTTACAATCCCAAAAAGGTTACCCCGGCTGAGGTGGAATGGGTGGATGTGGGAGGAATGACCGATAAGATCAAGGAGAAAGCCTCTGAGGCTGAATTCTTAAGG
>JBARPA010000431.1:0-3413 GCA_049642665.1 Candidatus Zixiibacteriota bacterium | reverse complement strand
GATTTAACCAGGGGGATATATTCCCCTAAGAGTTTCTCCCTTAACTCCTCTGAGTTGGTTTCCTTAAAGATAACCCAGTCCTTTTCAACAGCCATTCTCTCCCTCACTTTCTGGATTGATCATCCTTATTTGAGAGGTATGTTTGGATGGAAAACATCTAAATATTTTTATCGTCGAAATCGTTCTGTTTCCTAACTTTAGCTTAATTATTTGGGTGTGTAAAATTTGCACATCTATACCTGCATTATGATTTTTTAAAAAAATCTATTTTGGATGAGATCGTATTTTGAAAACCTGCAGAAGGGATAAAACTTTTGTTCTTATCACTTTGAGATTTCTTGATTACGGAGATTTCTTTGTTGAAGCAAAAGTTTTTCATTTTGATTAGGTTCATCAGTTCCATTTTCAAGAATTCTATTGCAAATGTTGTGCCCAAGAAAAATGAGCAAAGAGTTGGGAAGCTATTTCAAGTAATAGCTTGAGGTTATGAATATATGTAAGATTTTTGTTGAGAAGATTTATTGACTCAACCAGGAATTTTTTTCCTTATATTCAGGAAAATTTTTCCTGTTCAGACAATGAACACAAAATCGACTAAATGAAGATTAATGAAGGGTGAAGTTATATGATGCATCGGTATTAGTCTCAAGACCCCGCCTTTGGCGGGGGAAATGCCGATGCCTATAGCTTCGGGAATTCCTATTCCCGAAGCATCACAAATCATCTAAGTCATCTCTTGCCGCTTCACGTTCAGCAATATGCTCATATGTAGAGGTCAATTCTCTAAGCGTGTTGGCAAGACGATGATATCCGTGAGCCTCAACTTCATCTGCTTGCTTCTTATACTTTTTAGAAAACTGTAATTCTTCCCGACCCGCGGTGAATCCATATACTCCACGAGAGTTGAAGAGTTCAGTTCGAAAACCTTCTCTCAAATTATTAGCGTCTTTCTCATTCAGTGCGCCTGCAACAGAATGATGTATCCAGAGACCATCGGGATCGGCGGGAGCATACATAAGCACGTGTCCTACCATTATCATGGCAATTTCCAAATGCCCAGTCTCAGCACAAGCGGTCTTTACATGCTGCAACCAAGCATTCAAAACTTCCCCATTATACGTCCCATCTTTCTGCCTTCCTGGGGGTGTTTTCCACTGTTGAAGGAGCCGATATGCATTAGTCGCAATGTTTTTCTGTTGTTCGGTAGGTTCTTCAGTAGGTTTCTTTTCTATCTTGGATTGAAATATAGTACGAATAACCTCACAAAAAAAATCAGGATCATTCGCTAACTGCTGCTGTAGTAACTTTGGGTAAGCACCCAAATGCCCATCAAGAATCCGTAAATATGCCCATTCTACCCTGAAAAGTTCATGGGGATTTAAATCCGGATCATCCTGCAACGCCTTAATAACCTCAACGAGCTCATAAGCATTTATCGTCTGGGGTGGTTCCGACGATTCAAGTGCCGCGATTAGAGCCCGAACAGCTAGGTTGCTATTCAATGGTTGCTTTTCATATTGCATTCTGTAAAGACATCCAATAGCCGCACGTGGTCTACCGTGCTTGATCAAACTTTCTACTGCCAATTCGAGGTCTTTTTCTGCCTTATAGGGATTCACGTTCGTCTTAGTCCAATATGCAGAATCATATTCACCCAGGAGCCGAGTCGAACGCTTCCAAGTTTCCAACTTAAATGGGAGGTAAGCAAGCAATTGTCCAGTCTGTGTCGGAGCCCAACATGATGTGTCTATATCGTCAACCCATTGCCATCCCCCTGCCTGAAATCTGCCCAAGACAAATCCACCAACAAACTGTGCAAGAGACTTGTTTTCTGTATCTAATAAATCAGGGAGAATTGCTCGATCACAATTTTTATCTGCAACAACTCCAAAGCCAATACCAACACGCCATGATGACTCCACGGCTTTAGCAAATTCAACAACTGCTTGTACGCCTCCCCTAGCGAATATTTCATCAATGGCCTTTTGTCGTCGCTCCTCTAGTTCTTTTTGTTGCTCTTCATATTTGCCCTTTTCATCTAACAAATCGAAATCTCGTTCACTAAACAGCCTCCTATGTAATAAATCAGGTGTGCTGGGTGATAGACACTCAGCAACAACGGAAATCTTGTCTACCTCTTTTTTCTTCATCGCCCATATAGCGTCCGCGAACTTCCTGTGTTTTGTAACTAAATCAACAAGCTTTATCCAAAGCGGTAATCTATCAGATTCTTGCATTGATACTATTGGCTCCGAACCCAAGTGTGCAAGAAGCTGGTCATGAGCTGGCGGAGGTAGATCATCCAAGCGGTTTATGAGATCAGCAAGTTTTAAAAGGTCACTCTTTGCCAGATTTATAGCTAGTTCTGCATAGCATGAAATTTGTTTCCAATATTCTCCCTGCGTCACACCTTTTGTCCATTCATCCGCAATCATTTCCCGCCATGCCGGTTTACGCGAACCTACAGAAACCTGGTGTGATTGCGGGAGAAGGTCTAGTAAAAGTTTCCACGCGACATCCGGTATTTCACGTATCAGGGTTTCAACTGCGGTTTTCCTCTTCGCAACTGATGCACAAGTTTGTGGCAACCACGGCAATAATATTGTTGAAAGTGAATTAGCTGGACGATTAGCCCAGTTTCCACCTGGGTCTCTCGTGGCCAATTCACCCAGGATAACAATAACACGGATAAGATATTCTGAATCCCAGGCTAACGTCTCCATAGCCCATAGTAGCCCAGTCATGTAGTTGCTACCCATGATTCCACTGCTCTCTTGTGCAAAAATCGTGTCGAAGGGGCAGGGATCGCTATTGAATGCATTCTCCACAGCGCTAAGGAACTCTTCAGGAGCAGATTCAGCAAATAATGGTAATAAGTCATTCAAGCTGGCCCAAAGCACCCAATCTGCGTTAGCTAAGACCTCTCGCACCGTAAGAACAGCAACTGACTCGGCTTTGCCTAGGGAACAAGATGTAAGCGCTTTGGTATGACTTCCAAGCAGGGCGAGACACTCCGCTATCCCATTTCGTAGCAAGTGTGAATAAGTTAAAACCTTGCCATGAATACTAGCTGCATATCGTTCATCTGGAGATAACTCAAACTGTGGATCTCGCTCACGCAGAACACTGATCGCTGCTTCTTTCAGCCTGTCCAAATGTTCATCGAAAATTCTCGGACCAAGAGCATACCAGCCCTCGTAGCGCGAGATGAATTTCCAGACACTATTCCTAAAAATCAGGGGAGTGCCCGGACGAAGTTCAATTTCACGCATCTTTCCGATCCACTCCCCATAGACTTTTTTTGATAGTTTCTCCGTAATTGTTTTGTCAGCTTCGGAGTCGTCCCTCCATGAACCCAAAATCTCTGCAATTGCAAGTTCTGCTGCATCAGTTCCTTGTGCCCACTCTGGCAT
>JBARPA010000430.1:0-3522 GCA_049642665.1 Candidatus Zixiibacteriota bacterium | reverse complement strand
AGTTTGATGCTGGGGTAATGAATTCTTACTTCCGACAGCTAGTAAACCGAAACGGTCGTCTAGGCGTCTGGCAATCTCTTCCACGGCCAGCACACCCAATCGCGCTGCCGCCAGTTCCAGGGCTAAGGGAATACCGTCCAGGCGGCGACAGATTTGCACGATAGCCGGTGCATTCTCCTGGCTTAAGTTAAATCCCGCACGTACTGCATTTGCACGTTCTACAAATAACCGCACAGCCTCTATCTGAAGTAGCTGCTTTAACGGAACAGGAACCTTCTCCGCCTGGGGGACTGTAAGTGGAGGTACCTGGTACATTGCCTCGCCTGTGGTCCTCAGCCTCTCGCGACTCGTGGTAAGAATGCGAAGTTCTGGACATCCTCGCAGAAGCGTATCGACCAGCGACGTGCAAGCAGCAATGAGGTGCTCGCAGTTGTCCAGAACAAGCAGCATTTTATTACCTTTTAGATAATCGACCAGAGTTTTGGTCAAAGGCCGGCTGGATTCTTCCTTCAATCCCAATGAAGCTGCAACTGTGTAAGGTACCAGGGAGGGATCCACAAGTGTTGCAAGCTCAGACAACCACACACCATCAGGGAAATCCCGAAGAAGGTTCCGGGCAACCTCCAGGGCGAGTCGAGTCTTACCAGAGCCACCGGCACCAATCAGGGTTAGTAATCGGTTTTTCCTGAGCAGCTGCCTGACATCCGCCATTTGCTGATCTCGACCAATGAAGCTGGTTAGTTGAAGAGGTAAGTTATTGGGAATAAAATGAGCATCCCCTCCCGCTGCAGATATCGTGGTTCCGGCGCCCATGCTTTTTTTTAGGGTCTCCAGGTCAACCATGACATCGGATATATGCTGATATCGTTGCTCCGGCCGTTTCGCCATCGCCTTTTTGATGATTTGCTCCAAATCCTTAGGTACACCCATTCGCAAGTGTGAAATCGGCTCTGGCTCCTCATTCAATATGGAATATACCAGAGCTTGCTCATATTCGCCTTTAAAGGGCAACTTTCCTGTGAGCATTTCATAAAGAACGACCCCTAAGGACCAGATGTCAGTCCGGTGATCGACGGCTTCCCCGCTCACCTGCTCGGGCGACATATATGCTAAGGTGCCCGAGGCTGCATCTTCTCTGGCCAACTTGGCCTGCCCTACCAAAATGGCCAAACCGAAATCCACGACTTTTACTACATGGTCCTTTTTAATCATGAGATTAGCTGGTTTGATGTCCCGATGAATAATACCCCTTTCATGAGCCTTAGCCAGACCTTGAGCCACTTGAACAGCGATATCGATGGTGTCCTCCAGCTTGAGCTGACCACGTTGGATCTTCTTTTTTAAAGTTTCGCCTTCGTAGTAAGCCAGGATCATGAAAATCTGCCCGTCTTCGGTCTCATCAACCTCATGAATGTTACAAATATTTGTGTGATCAAGGGTTGACGCAGATTGAGCCTCCTGGATCAAACGCTCTTTTGCCTGCGGGTCACGAGTTAACTCCGGTGGTAAGAACTTTATAGCGACAGAACGTTTGAGTTTTAGATCCTCGGCTCTGTACACTACACCCATGGCTCCACCACCAAGTTTCTCTATAACCTTATAATGAGAAATTGTTTTGCCAATCATTTTGTTGTAGGTGTGCCTTCTCCGCTATTTTAGTGAACAATAAAAAATTGTCCATTCAAGATTTCTTACGAAGAGAACACCCAAAATGTTGTGCGAGGCATACAGATTTAATATGTCTTGATATGAGCAACCAGTCTTGAATATCGTCAAATAGAACAAATCTGGTCATTCATTAATGAAAAAAGTTGCATGATCTTCTCATAAACTCTGGAATAGATACCTGCAAGAGATAGGACACATTGAATAATCATTTGAGGTAGTTTCAAATCAGCAGACCTTCAGACTAGCACAAGAATTTTTCATTTTGAAGCATCGCAAACCAGGTAGTATTTTGCGAACTTTATCCTGGATATTCGCTTAGGTAGCGTTCAATTGGATTTGAATTGTTATTTCTAAAGAATTAATACTTGCATAGACACAAGTGTACAAAAGGTTACTTTTCAGTCTTAAATTAAATCCCATAAGGTTCAGGTAACCTTAAACCAGATATAAAGTAAAGCTCCTTAAGCATTTTTGTTTCATTAAGTTTAATCAATGCCGGAGGTCGGAGTCGAACCGACACGACCTAAAAGGTCACGGGATTTTGAGTCCCGCGCGTCTACCAGTTTCACCACTCCGGCATCTTATCTATAGATTGCCCTGTGGCCAAAAGGATAATAATAAAATGAATTAGAAAAAGTCAAGAATTTTCTTGATGCTTCGGTAATAGCAATTGCCGAAGCTTGTTCAACACTGGGCATCGGCATTTTTCCCCCGCATTTTGCAGGGTATCTTGAGACTAATGCCGATGCATCCTGAGAATTTTCTGTATAATACGACTTTAAAAGTGATTTACAATATTTGTCTTGACAAAAATCAATTTTGTTTTTATTTTTATTTGTTGAATATAATGGGGCCGTAGTTCAGTTGGGAGAACGTTTGACTGGCAGTCAAAAGGTCACGGGTTCGACTCCCGTCGGCTCCATTTGGTTTTTGGTTTTTAGATGAAATTGAGCAGGGGGTAGATTCTCAAGAGTGGGATTAGCTTTTACGGTTTATATTTTGCAGAGCCAGAAGGATGGAAGATACTACATAGGTCATACACAGGATTTATCTAATCGTTTAGATCAACATAACAGAGGAGCTTCAAAATCTACACGAAATCATCGGCCCTGGGAGCTTGTATACTATGAGAAGTTTGACACCAAAAAAGATGCGATCAAAAGAGAGAATCAGATAAAGAAGCAGAAAAGTAGGTCTTATATAGAGAAGTTGAGAACGTCCCGATAGGCATCGGGAAGGTAACGGGTTCGACTCCAGTCGGCTCCATTTAGTTTTTGGTTGTTGGTTGATAGTAAAAATCAATTAGGTAGATTCTCAAGGATGCGGGTGGTAGAGACCGTTCCGGATTCACCTGTCTGGCAAGGGATTCCATCAGATTCATTTTGTTTATTATTAAAATTCAATAATAAAATAGCACATTAATTTGACTTGACATAGAAATCTTTACCTTATAATTTAATTAAAGGGTCATTCTTAGGATGGTAGAGTTATGATGGAGAAAACCTTCTCTCATTATAAGATATTGGAAAAGTTGGGTGAAGGGGGAATGGGTATTGTCTATAAAGCACAAGACACTAAACTTCAGAGGTTGGTCGCCTTAAAGTTTTTGCGAGAGCAATTCGTTTTTGATGAAACATCTAAGGCACGTTTTCTTAGGGAAGCCAGATCCGCCTCAGCCCTGAATCATTTGAACATAGTGACAATTTATGAGATCGATGAGTTAGAAGGTAAGTATTTCATTGCGATGGAATATGTTGAGGGTAGTTCACTGAAAGATCTTACATCTCAAAAACCTCTTCAGGTCAAGAAAGCATTGGATATAGCTATTCAGGTAGCGGATGCACTCAAGAGCAC
>JBARPA010000429.1:0-4843 GCA_049642665.1 Candidatus Zixiibacteriota bacterium | reverse complement strand
AGGGTAATGTGGATGAATATAATCCAAAGGCACGGGTTTTGAATCCATCTTGACCGGTTTGTTGAGCTCGGGAACAAATGTTGACTCGGCAGTATCCAGACTCAATATAACCGAGGAGTCTTTTTCCTCCACCACTGAGGATGTGACCAAAAGTGCCTTATTTGTTTCATCCATCATCCTCCCGATAACCACCGATTTATCCATAGGGGATGAGATATCGGTATTGAAAAAGAGTTCGCCCCCCTTCTTCACAGCCACCCTTAACTGGACAATCTCCTCTTCCATTTGCCAGGGGGTTATATCCACCTGATACCCGTTTTCAGATGTGGAAGAGATGGTTTTTACTGCCTCTATCTTCAAAGGTTTAGTTTTTGAAAGTTTCATCTTCTGGGTAAAAGACTTCTTAAGTATTAATCGATTAAATGAGGAAAGCGATTTAAGGCTCTCGAAATAGCCTTCTGCTTCATGGAAAACTTTATCGATCACCTGGGTGGAGACCGCTGTGGGGAAAGGAGTGAACTCAAGTTTTTCCTCAGCCTGAGTGGCTTCGAAGACAAAAATATTAAAGCTCAGATAAACAAAGTCACTCCGGCTCCTCTGGATTTCTTTCCTTCCACAGATAAGACAGGAGAAAGCCAGACTTAAAAGCACAATTCCGATCAAAAATCGATAAAATCTCATCTTAACTCCCCTTGTCAGGTTCTTCCAACCAGATGAAAACAACGTGTTTATCCTCTGATTGAGAAATTGAAAATTCAGCCTTCTTTTGATCATCCAGATAAGCTGAATGAACCACTACCTTTTGAGGAACCTTTTTTGCCCGTTGGGAAAAGACTCCAAACCACAAGGATAAGAATGCCACTATAACAATTGTGGCAGCATAAGCCAATTTTCTATGAGCAGCCAGAAATGAAATGACCTTCGGCCTTGCAGATCTTTCTAAAATAATCTGCTTCTGTGCTTCTATTCTTTTCTTTACCCCCTCCACGAACTCCTGTTTGGAAAACGGAGGCATCGCCTCTTCACGTAGAGCGGCCTTCCATATAAGGTGTGACCTTTTAGCATCCTCCAATTCCAGCTGGCAATTCTGACAGCTCTTCAAATGGCCTAAAAGATCTTGTTTTTCCTTTTGATCCAGATCTCCCTCAAGCAAAAGATAGATCAACTTTCTTGCTTTAAGGCATTTCATCTATTTTACCCTCCTTTTGCTTTTGAGTTATAATGCTCCTTAAATTCTCTCTTGCTCTGTACAGATGAACCCGGACAGTTGATCTCCCGATTCCCAGAATCTGACCTGTTTCCTCACAGGAATAACCCTGCAGGTCTCTCAGGATTAAACATGCCCGCTGCATATCGCTTAACTCCTGGAGACATTCATGAATAATTTTTTTCCTCTCCTTTTGGATTACGTTATCTACCGGGTCGTCCTCTGGTCCACCAGGTGGGTTCTGAATTTTATCTATGTCAATCTCTCTTCCTCTTTTCCTCAATTGGTCCAGGCACTGGTTGTTTACTATCCGATATAGCCAGCCGGAGAAGTTAGTTGATTTATTAAATTTGCCTAAAGATAAAAAAGCCTTACAAAAAGCCTCCTGAGTAACATCCCAGGCTTCATCCCAATTTCCCATCATCCTGTATGCAAAATTTAACATAGGTTTATAATATCTTTCCGCTAACAGCCCGAAACTTTCAGTATCACCTTCCTGGCAACGCTCGATTATGTCCTTCTCCGCCCCGTCGGAAACCAGCTCTTCACCCTGCATCTTATTAACCATATTAAAACGAATGGTTACATTTCTCTGTTTACATCTTAAGAAATGTTTTTAAATATTCCATCTCAACCCAATTTCGAAAAAAATCTAATAATCTTGACTTCCTGCACAAAGGAATATTACCATTTCATTGAGACAGTATAAAATCTACCCTTCTTCCCCAGCTGAATCACTCTTAAATGGAACCTATCTCACCTCGATCAGGCTATAAGTTTTTCTCCCTAATCCCTTTTTTTCGGCAGATTTGATCTGCACCAATGCATCTTTTTTATGTATGGCAGTTAAGACATCCTCACCTCTTTTCAGACGGATGCCCTCGGCCTTGGATTGGGGTAAGGGAGGTGCTTTTCGGATCAGATCCATGCTGGCTTGATCCACAGCCACTATATCATCGCCCAAAATTATACCCTGATCCTGAACCACCGGATTGTCCGACATCAGCATACAGTCGCACTCCGGCTGAACATCCAGGATGAAATTGATATAAAATACTTTTTTAGGTTTAAAGGTGCTCAGAACAGCCTTCGTCGCCTCGGCCATGGAAACCTGGAAATTATCATAGGAGGTGGGAACAGTCAAGGCTCCCTCCGGACAGACCCGGACACATCTGCCGCATCTCCAGCATTTCTTCTCATCTACCTTAAATAGACGTTTTTTTACCGTAATGGCGTCCTGGGGACAGTTATGGGCGCAGATGGCACAGAAGGTGCAGAGATCTCCATTCCAGGTCATAATCTCGGCCAGTTGAAAATGCATCTTCCCCCTTCCTCCATGTTTCCAATCCAGACCTCTGGGAAAAGGGCTCACGCATCCCATAGCGATGTTCTTTATGGCACCGGCATAGGAGGAATCTATGTGACCCTTGAAATGGGTTAAGACCATCATAGCATCTGCATCATAGATGGCCGAAGGTATCTGCACTTCTTTTAAAAGCTTCCCCGCCTTCACCTTAACCGAATCAAGGCCAAAAATGCCATCAGAGATTATCACCGGAACACCCAGTGTTAACTGATTGTATCCGAAATCGTTAGCTACCATAAGGTACTCATAGGGTTTAAGCCGGGCCGAGTCAGTAACAAAGGGCTTGGCACCTACCTTTTTTATCTGATCGGCTACCACCTTAACAAAATTTGGTCTTATTACGCTGTGTCCACCGGGATTACCCAGATGCATCTTCATAGGCACTAACTCATCCTTTGAAAAATATTGGGAAAGGTCTATCTTTTGTAAGATTTTCTCCAATCTCCCGATTAAACTGTATTTGTAATCAAATTTATCCACCCGGGAATTTATAAAATAGACTTTGCTTTTCATCATCAAATCCTTTCTTTTTCTGAAATCATAAGATTATTTGGAATTCGAAAATTCCTTTTTTACCAATCTTTATAGATTTTTTTGAGGCATGTAGATTAGCAGCTGGTAAGTTCCGTTTCTCGTTTCATGTTTATCGTGACCCGTTGTATTTCAGGGTTTTTACGGTGAACGAATCGCGCATGACGAGAAACGTTTTTTACTTAATTTTGTCCAGAGCCTGATTAATATCTTCAATTAAGTCATTGCTATCCTCTATGCCGCAAGAAAGGCGTATCATCCCGGGAGTAACATCTGCTCTTCTCAAGTCCTCGGGTTTGAAACCGTAATGGGAGGTTAAAACCGGTATGCTGGCTAAGGATTCTACTCCTCCCAGACTGGTGGCATTTAAAAAAAGCTGGAGACTGTCCATGACTTTAGTGGCGGATTTCAAATCTCCCACATCGAAACATACCATCCCCCCGAATCCCCTCATTTGGGATTTAGCCAGTTTATGCTGGGGATGGGATGGAAGTCCGGGATAGTATACCTTTTTCACTTCAGGATGACTCGGTAGAAACCTTGCCACCTTCATCCCGTTCTCATTTTGTTTTTCCACCCTGACAGCTAAAGTCTTTAAACCTCGTAAAAGCAGAAAGGCTCCCAGAGGATCCAAACAGCCGCCCAGCATTTTCATCGTCTCCACCGCATCCTTTATGAATCTTTTCTTTCCAACAATAATTCCTGCTACCAGATCGCTGTGTCCCCCAAGATATTTGGTAGCAGAATGGATCACCACGTCTGCACCCATCTTAATCGGATTCTGGTTATAAGGGGTGGCAAAGGTGTTGTCGATGACCGAAGTTAGTTTATGTTTCCTGGCTATATTCAGCAACTTTTTTAGATCGACGATTTTTAAATTGGGATTGGTCGGGGTCTCACCGAAAAGGATTTTAGTGTTATTAGTTATCAGTTTTTCAACTCCATCAAATTTAAGGGGGTCGATAAAATTGACTTTAATCCCTAAATCTGGAAAAAGCTCTTTGAAAAGGTGAAGGGTCCCCCCGTAGATGGGTTCGGTTGAGATGACCTCATCTCCAGCTTTACATACATTTAAGATCGTAGTAGAAACTGCAGCCATACCCGAGGATACCACAAGCCCTGCCTCAGCCCCCTCCAGAACCGCCATTTTATCCTCAGCCATCTTGAGTGTGGGATTGCCATACCTGGTATAAAGGTATTTATCTGTTTTTCCCTCCTGATATTTTTTAACCTCAGCAGAATCCTTAAAAACAAAGGTTGAGGTCTGAAATATAGGTTCAGCCGCAGCTCCTTCTGGAAAATGCTGGGCTTTTACTCCATGCAATACCAAGGTGGAAAAAGCATAGTTTTTCTTTTTCTTCATTTTTAAATCTCCTGATATTTAAAAGACGTTTAAATGAAATCAATTCAAAGGTAATTGGCAAGAGAAAACTAATCCACCCACCTTTGCTCATTCTGGGGAGTGATGAAGATAGCGGATTTGCCTTCAACCGGACATTTGGTCTCGCAGATTCCGCAACCGATACACAAATTTTCTATCACATAGGGTCTTTTGACCATTCTTTCTGATCCATCCCAGTGGATTACCTTTTCCTCCCGCAACTCGATAGCTTTATCCGGTACCGGACACTGCTCCTCACAAACTATGCAATTCTCGTTTTTATACCAGGGTATGCATCTATCCCTGTCTATGAAAGCTATTCCTATTACGGTTTTTTTCTTGGTTTCCTCGTCTAACT